>JBPCPH010000140.1:0-3611 GCA_050999415.1 Thermoleophilaceae bacterium | reverse complement strand
GCGCTCGCGCTCCTCGACGGCCTCGTCCTCGAAGTCACGCTCGATCTGGGCCAGCGATCGTTGCATCCGCATGAGGGGACAGATTATCCGAAGCGGAGGCACCCCGACAGCGGTGACCGCCTCCGGTTTCCGGACGGCCCGCGGCTACGATGCGCGCGTGGAGCACCAGTTCACGGGGCCCGCGTACACGCTGGGCGTCGAGGAGGAGCTGATGATCCTCGACGCCGAGACGTTCGAGCTCTCGAACTCGATCGAGACGATGCTCGAGGCGGTCGTCCAGGACTCCGACGGCGAGGTCAAGCCAGAGCTGATGGAGTCGGTGCTCGAGGTCGCCACGTGGCCGTGCAAGGACACTGCCGAGGTCGCGCGCCAGCTCACCGCGCTCCGGAGCCAGGTGCAGGCCACGGCCGCCGAGCACGGGCTGGCCATCGGCTCCGCCGGCACGCACCCGTTCGCGATGTGGGAGGACCAGCGGATCGTCGCGCGCCCGCGCTACCGCGACCTGGTGGCGGCGCTGCGCTTCGTCGCCCGCCAGGAGCTGATTTTCGGGACCCATGTTCACGTCGGCATCGACGACCCGGACAAGGCCGTGCACGTGGCCAACGGGATGCGCGTGCACATCCCCCTGCTCGTCGCGCTGTCGGCGAACTCGCCCTTCTGGCGCGCGGACGCGACCGGCCTGCTGTCCACGCGGATGCCGATCTTTCGCGCGTTCCCGCGGGTCGGGATCCCGCCGCGCTACGACGACTGGGAGGACTACGCGCGTCGCGTGCAGTTCATGGTCGAGAGCGGAGTGATCGAGGACTACACCTACCTCTGGTACGACGTGCGCCCGCACCCCAACTTCGGCACCGTCGAGGTCCGCGCGCTCGACGCGCAGACTCGGGTGGAGCATTCGGTCGGGCTGGCCGCCCTGATCCAGGCGCTCGTCAAGGAGCTCTCCGAGCACTTCGACGCCGGCACCGAGCTGTCGCGCTACCCATACGAGATGCTCGACGAGAACAAGTGGCTGGCCGCCCGTCACGGCCTCGACGGGGAGCTCGTGGACCTGCCGAAGGATGAGCGCGTGGAGACGAAGCGCCTGGCGCGGCGCGTACTCGACCGGATGCGCGAGCACGCCGAGGACCTCGGCTCGACCGACGAGCTCGGCCACGTCGAGGACCTGCTGCGCCGCGGCAACGGCGCCACGCGGCAGGTCGTGGTGTACGAGGCGAACCACGACTTCCGCGAGGTGGTCTCGGAGATCGTGGACAAGACGTCGCCCACGGCCGCGCTCTAGTCACTAGGCCGGGTCCGCCCACCGCCGCCCACGGCTATCCTCGACTCGAAGTGACCGAGCCCGACCTGTTCGTCGTCTGCAAGAACTGCAGCGCGGAGGTTTCGCCGTACGTGACCGAGTGCCCGTACTGCGGACAGCGGGTCCGCAAGCGGGCGCCGAAGATCGAGCGCGAGGGACCCCCGCCGGAGACCGAGAAGCGCGGTCGTACCCGCGCCACTCGGCTTCCGCGCCTGCGCCGCGGCGAGATCCCCGGCATAGCGGCGGAGGTCCGGCCGGTCGCGACGATCGGGCTGATCGCGCTCGCGCTCGCGCTCGCGGTTGCGCTGCGCGTGGACCCGGGACTCACGACCGACCTGGCCGTCCTGGCGCCGCTCGACGGCGAGTGGTGGCGGGTCCTCGTCACGCCGCTGCTCCATCCCGACAACCTCGGCTACCTCTTCATCGCGATGGTGGCCGTCGGCATCTTCGCAAGCCACCTCGAGCGCCGGTTCGGGCCGATCGCCGCGGTGCTCGTGTTCCTCGTCTCCGGCATTGCCGGCGCCGGCCTGTGCGTGGCGCTCGAGACGTTTCCGTCAGTCGGAGCCAATGGCGCCGCCCTCGGCCTCCTCTGCGCCTGGCTCGTGGACGACCGCCGGGCGCTCCGGCGCGGCGACGACCGCGAGACCGACATGCTCGGCGTCTACGTCATCGCGGCGGCGCTCGTGCTGCTGTCGGTGGTCGAGCCCGACGCGAGCATCGTCGCCGCGGCCGGCGGGGCGGCGGCGGGCTCGGCTTGCGGGCTCCTGCTCGGACTCACCAGGCGCTGACGTTGGCCGAGCCGCCTTCCGCCGCGCCCGATGCCGAGCCGGACTCGGGCCTCGACGCTGCGCTCGAGGCGCTCTCCGCGCCCGGTCGGCTGCGCGCGGCGGAGGACCGCGTGGCGAGCATCGCGCCGCAGCTCCAGCGCATCCTTGCGACTGCGCTCCAGGAAGGCGGGTGGTTCGACGAGGCGCACCGCTCCGAGGTGCTCAAGGCCGCGACCACGCCTGACCCCGATGACAGGATCGCGGCGGTCCGCGCGCTGCTCGCCGAGGAGACGCGCATCGGCATGATGGTCGGCGTGGCGGTCGGCCTCGAGCTCGCTCGGGAGCTCGAGGCGAACGACTGAACCCCGTCGCCCGCCTTGGGCTGGCCGGCCAGCCAGGAGCTCCGGTAGCCTGCCGCCGACCAGTCGTCGTCGGCGAGGAGAGAGCGATGTCGGACAACGCGACCGCGCGCACGGAGCGCGGCGACTTCCAAGCCACCACCGACCCCGCGGTCCTCGCGTCCGCCGACCGCGGCGAGGCGCCGCTGCTCGACTACGGCGAGCTGTTCGCGCTGTGGGAGCGCCAGCAGTGGCGCGTCCAGGACATCGACTTCACCCAGGACCGGATCGACTGGCACGAGCGCATCCCGGCGGAGGAGCGCTTCCAGCGGATGTACGGGCTGTCGTCCTTCTTCACCGGCGAGCAGCGCGTGGCGGCGGAGCTCGGACCGATGATGCGCGCCTGCCCCGACGAGGAGATGCGCCTCTTTCTATGCACGCAGATCGCCGATGAGGCGCGGCACGTCGCCTTCTTCGACCGCTTCTACCAAGAGGTGGGCGTGCTCTCCTCCGACGACCTCGCCGGGCGCCTCGCGGAGACGAGTGCGCACCTCAACGAGAACTTCGGCGTGCTCTTCGACGACATGCTGCACCGTCGGGTAGACCACCTCGCCCGCGAGCCCGAGGACCTCGAGATGCTGGTCGAGGCGGTCACGCTCTACCACATGGTGATCGAGGGCATGCTGGCACTAACCGGGCAGCACTTCATCATCGACTACAACGAGTCGGTCGGCACGCTCCCGGGGTTCGTCGAGGGGTTCAACAACATCGCCCGCGACGAGCACCGCCACGTCGCGTTCGGCGCGCGCTTTCTGCGCGACATGGCTGAGCGGGACCCGCGCTATCGCGACGCTGTCCAACGCGTGCTGGTGGAGTCGGGGCCGGTGGCCGACGCCGTGCTCCAGCCGCCCTGGTACGAGGAGGGCATGGAGCTCTTCGGCACGTCGATGGAGGAGACGCGCGCCTTTGCGGCGAAGGCGCTCGAGCGACGGCTGAAGGTGATCGGGCTGACGCCCGTGGCCTGAGCCACCGGTGGCGCCGCCGGCACGCAGAGCTAACCCTAAGGTCGAGGGTCGGACGTGGGCGAGGCCGCTACGGCTTCGACGTGCCCGGGAAGTCGCTGCCGCCGGACCCGCGCGCGGGGGCCGGCCCGCCCGTCTCGGCCGGCGGAGGCTCGGTCCCAGGCTCCGGCTCGCCGGGCGGGTCCAC
>JBPCPH010000046.1:0-6394 GCA_050999415.1 Thermoleophilaceae bacterium | reverse complement strand
CACCCGGCGCGTGGTAGTGGCCACGCCGGCGCGAGTGGTCCGCAGCACGCCGGCGACCGACGCGCCGGTGAGAAGCAGCAGGCCCCCCAGGAACAGGAAGAAGAACAGGATGTGGGCGCCGATCTCCTGAAACAGCGAGCGCACGCCCCAGAAGAGGGCCTCGCCGGCGAGGCCGCCGTGGACGCGCAGGAAGTCGGGGTCGTCCATGAAGCCCTGCTCGCGGGCCGGCGCGTCGGGTCCCAGCCCGAGCGACCCCGCCGCGAGCCCCAGCGTCAGCGCGGCCACGAGACAGGCCGCGCCGGTGCGAAACGGGCGGACCGCGGGGAGCATCGGTCGCAGTATCAGCAGCGCGCCCGCGCCGAGCAGCAGGAGCGGCGTGGCGTAGCCGACCGCTCCAAAGCCGAGCAGCAGCCCGCGCGCGATCGCCTCGCCGACGCGGCCGCCGTCCCAGCCGAGGTAGAAGACAAACGCGAGGAAGGAGGCGAGCGCCACGGCGCCGAGGCCGATCAGGTCATAGTGGCGCTGCTGAAGCTGCGGCATGCGCGGCGCGGCCGCTCGTTGGCGGCCGGCCCTCGCGCGCGTTCTGCGCGCTCGACTCGTGCGCGTGCGACTGGCCATGACCTGGCGCGTCCTGCTTCGACGCGGCACGGCCCGCACCTGCCGTACGAGGCCGCCTAAAACGTCCCTAAAGGGCGGGATCGCGCCCCGCGCCGGACCTAACATGAAGGCATGGCGCAGAAGCCGCGCGTGCTGGTGGTCGAGGACGATGCCGAGATCGCCGGCGCGCTGAGGCGCTCGCTGCGCCTCGAGAGCTACGACGTGTCGCTGGCCGACAACGGCGAGGCGGCGCTCCTCCAAGCCGCTGACTTCGAGCCGGACGCGGTCGTGCTCGACCTGGGCCTTCCGCGGCTCGACGGCGTCGAGGTCTGCCGCCGGCTGCGCGCCGTGGGCGACGTCCCGATCCTCATCCTCACCGCCCGCGACGGCCTGGATGCGCGCGTCGAGGGACTCGACTCGGGGGCCGACGACTATCTCGTGAAACCGTTCGAGCGCCAGGAGCTGCTCGCGCGGCTGCGCGCGCTGCTGCGCCGCCGGCCGCCGCGCGGGAGCGCCTTCCTCGTGATCGGCGACGTCCGGCTGAACCCGGAGACGCGCGAGGTCCTGCGGGGGGACCGCCGGCTCGACCTGACCGCGCGCGAGTTCGAGCTGCTCGAGTACCTGATGCGAAACGAGCGGCTCGTGGTGTCGCGCCAGCAGCTGCTCGAGGACGTCTGGGACTACTACGCCTTCGCGGAGACCAACACGGTGGACGTCTTCATCTCCACGCTGAGACGCAAGCTCGAGGCCGGCGGCGAGCCGCGCGTCCTGCACACGGTGCGGGGCGCCGGGTACGTCCTGCGCGCGCCGTGACGGGTTCGCGACTCGCGCGCCGCGTCCGTGGGCTGTCGATTCGCTTGCGGCTGGCGCTCACGTCGGCCGGCCTCACCTTCGCGATCCTGCTTCTGTTCGCCGTCGTCATCGGGTTCTTCACCGCCGACCGGCTGCGCTCGGACTTCGACAACGACCTGCGCGTCACGGCCGCCGACCTCGAGCAGCGGATCCCGGTCTCCCAGCCGGTCTTCGAGCCGCCCAAGATCTTCGGGTCGGACGTGCTCGACGCGATCGTGGACGTCGCGGCGACCGGCGACGCAACGATGCGGATCGTGGCTCCGGACGGCCCCGTCCTGGCCCCACCCGCGCCGGAGGTCGACCTCGGCCCGCCACGGGCCGACGTCGCCGAGGTGGCCGGCTACCGGGTGGTCTCCCGGCCGCTGCTCGCTCCGGGGTCCACCGAGCCGGCCGCGTTCATCCAGTACGGGCGCGAGGAGGACAGCCTCGAGAGCACGATCGCGCGCACCAACCTGTTCCTGGCCGCCGGGGTGCTCGGCGGCACGGCCCTCGCCCTGCTCGCGGGCCTGGCGCTCGCCCGCCGCGCCATGGCGCCGATCGCCGGTCTGACGAGCGCGGCGAAGGGGATCGCCCGAACGCGTGACCCAGCGGCGCGCATGCCCGAGCCGCTGGGCGACGACGAGGTCGCCGACCTGGCGCGGACGCTCGAGGAGATGCTGCGCTCGCTGGACTCCGCTCGGCGGGAGACAGAGTCCACGCTCGCGCGCGAGCGGGAGTTCGTGGCCGACGCCTCGCACGAGCTGCGCACGCCGCTCACGAGCGTGCTCGCCAACCTCGAGCTGCTCGAGGCCGAGCTTCACGGCGAAGGCCGCGAGATCGCGAGCTCGGCGCTTCGCTCCACCCAGCGGATGCGCCGCCTGGTCGCCGACCTGCTGTTCCTGGCGCGGGCGGACGCCGGCCGGCCGTCGCCCTCGACGCTCGCCCCCACGGACCTCGGCGCGGTGGTTCGCGACGCGGTCGTCGAGACGGCTCCGCTCGCGGCCTCGCACGAGATCTCGATCGAGGCCGAGGAGGGCGCGATCGTGGACGGCTCGCCGGACGACCTCCACCGGCTCGCGCTCAACATGGTCCAGAACGCGGTGGCCCACACGCCGGCGGGGACGCGCGTCAGCGCGCGCGTTTGGAGCGACGCCGGATCCGCCGCGGCACCGGCGGGGGCGTCGGTCGAGGCCGACTGCGGCCGGGCGGTGCTCGAGGTCACCGACGACGGCCCGGGCGTGTCGCGGGAGGTGCGCGACCGGGTGTTCGACCGCTTCGTCCGCGGCGCCGGCGACGGTAGGGGGGCGGCCAGGCTCGGGGGTCGCGGAAGCGGGCTCGGCCTGTCGATCGTGCAGGCCGTGACGGCGGCCCACGGCGGCGACGTCGCGGTGGGCGACGCTTCCGGCGGCGGGGCGCGGTTCACGGTCAGGCTGCCGCTAAGCGCCGCCGCGCCCGGTGCCGCCGGGCGGGACGGGTCGCGCGCCGGCGCTCGCGCTTCGACGCGCGCCTGACACCGCCCTTTCCCGCACGCCTGAACGGGCGGCTCAGACCTCGACGACGACCGGCAGGACGAGCGGCCTGCGCTTGAGCCGCTCGTAGACGTACTTCGCCACGTCATCGTGAAGGTGGTCCTGGAGCAGGGAGATCTCGCGGACCTCCTCGGTGGCCGAACGGGTGAGCGACTCCTCGACGGCGTCGCGGATGTCGTCCAGGAAGCCGTCGGCCTGCTCGAGGAACGGCACCCCGCGGAAGATGACCTCGGGCGGCGCGACGGACCGGCCGTCCTGCGCGGAGATCGTGGCCACCACGATGAAGATGCCGTCGGCGGAGAGCATCCGGCGGTCGCGCAGCGCGACGTCCTCGATGTCGCCGAAGTCCACCCCGTCCACGAAGATCATCCCGGCCTGCTCGGGCTCGCCGAAGCGCGCGCCGCGCTCGGTGATCTCGAGCGGCAGGCCGTTCTCGCCGCGGAACACGCACGCGGACTCGATCCCGACCGCCTCCGCGAGCTGCCCGTGCAGCCGCAGCCGGCGATGATCGCCGTGAACCGGCATCACGTAGCGCGGATGGGTCAGGTTGATCATCAGCTTGAGCTCTTCCGCGTAGCCGTGGCCGGAGGCGTGGATCGGGGCGTCGCGCGCGGTGATCACGTCGGCTCCGAGCTGGTAGATCCGGTCGATCGTCTCGTTCACGGCGCGCTCGTTGCCGGGGATCGACGTGGCGGAGAAGATCACCGTGTCACCCTCGCGCAGCTCGACCTGCGGGTGGTCGGCGTGCGACATTCTCCGTAGCGCCGAGAGCGGCTCGCCCTGGCTGCCGGTCGAGATCACGACGACGCGGTGATCGGGGAAGTCGTCGATCTCGCGCGGGTTCACGAGGATGCCGTCGGGCACCTCGATGTGGCCGAGGTCGCGACCGATGTTCACGTTCTTTCGCATCGAGCGCCCGACCAGCGCCACCTTGCGACCGAGCGCCGCCGCCGCGTCGATCACCTGCTGAACGCGATGGATGTTCGACGCGAACGAGGTCACGACGATGCGCCCCTCGCAGCGGCCGAAGACCTGCTCCAGATGCGGTCCGACGCTCGACTCGGACTCAGAGATGCCCGGGCGGTCCACGTTCGTGGAGTCGCCGCAGAGGAGCAGCACCCCCTCCCCCCCGAGCTCCGCCAGCCGCGAGACGTCGGCCGGCACGCCGTCGACCGGCGTCTGGTCGAACTTGTAGTCGCCGGTCACGAGCGTGGTGCCGAGCTCGCATGTGATCGCCACGGCGCAGGAATCCGGGATCGAGTGCGCCATCTTGACCATCTCGACCTCGAATGGGCCGGCCGTGACCGCCTCACCCGGCTGCGTCTCGTAGATCGGGACGTCGCGGATCCGGTGCTCGTCGAGCTTCGAGCGAACCATCGCCACGGTGAGCGCCCCTCCGTGGATCGGCGGAAGCGGCGCGGTCTCGCCGATCTCGCGCAGAACGAACGGAAGCGCCCCCACGTGGTCCTCGTGGCCGTGGGTGAGGAAGACCGCCTCGATGTCCGCCGCCCGCTCGCGCAGGTAGGCGAAGTCCGGTAGGACCAGGTCGATCCCCAGTTGGTCGGGCGCCGGGAACGAGAGCCCGGTGTCCACGACCACGATCCGGTCGCCGTACTCGACGACCGTCATGTTCTTCCCGATCTCGCCGAGGCCCCCGAGCGGGAGGATGCGCAGGGCGGAGGTCATTCCCGCCTCGATCCGGGTCTCACTACACCTTGCTGAGGAGGCCCTGGCGCTCGAGCGCCGCGCGGATCGCGGCCTCCTCGTCGTCTGAGGCGTCGACCATCGGCAGCCGGAAGCCGCCGACGTCGTGACCGAGGATCCTCATCGCGGTCTTGATCGGGATCGGGTTGGTCGTGACCGTGAGCGCTTCGAAGAGCGGCGCCAGCGACCGATCGATCTCCGCGCGCGCGTCCGGCTCGTCGATCATCCGCCGCATCTCGCGGCCCACGATTTGGGAGGCGACGAGGATTCCGCCGGTGCCGCCGACGTCGAGCGTACGGGCGAACGCGTCGTCGTTCCCCGCCAGCAGGTCGAGCCCCTCGACCGGCGCCAGGTCCTCGTAGCGGGCCTGCTTCACCGCGCTCACGTTCGGGATCTCGGCGAGCTCGCGGAGAAGGTCGTTCGGGATGTCGACGACGCAGCGCGACGGGATGTTGTAGACGATCACCGGCACATCGGTGGCGCCGGCCACCGCCCGGAAGTGCTCCAGGATCCCGCGGCGGTTGGGCTTGTTGTAGTACGGGGTCACGACCAGCGCCGCGCCCACGCCGATCTCGGCGGCGCGCTCGGTGAGCTCGACGGAGTGGGCGGTGTCGTTCGACCCGGTGCCGGCGACCACGAGGGAATCGCCGCACTCCAACACGCCGATCTCCCACAGCGCCGCCTTCTCGTCGTCTGAGAGCGTCGGGCTCTCGCCGGTGCTGCCGGCGAGCACCAACCCGTCGGACCCGGAGGCGAGCAGGTGGAGCATCAGGCGGGCGGCCGCGTCCTCGGCCAGCCGACCGTCCGCGTCGAACGGGGTGACCATCGCGGTGAGGACCCCCCCGATCGTCACGCGCCCGGCCCTCTCTGCGCTCGCGGGTCCTGGTCCATCGCGGACGTCGCTACTGGAGCGGGCGGAACGGGTCCGGCGTTCGGTTGGCGCCCTCGCCCGAGGGGGCGTCCTCGGGGGGGCGCTCGGTCTCCTCGGCGTGCTGCGCGGGCGGGGCCGCGCCGGCGGCCGCGGGCTCCGGCTGCTCGACGGACGGGGTCCCCTCCGCGCCCGACGCGGGGACGTCCGCGGAAGGCGGAGCCGGGTCTGCGTAGGCCGCGGCGCCCGGAGCCGGCGGGGCGCTCGAAGGCTGGTCGGCCGGCGGCGGTGCTGCGGCCGGCGGGGGGCCGGCCGTCCCCGCGCCCGAGGTCGTGCGGTCGGCTTGGCGGCGATTGATCTCGGTTTGCTTCTCTTCGATCTTCTGCTGGGCCTGCTGCGCCGCCTGCTTCGCCTTGTCGAGCGCGCCGCTCTCCTCGAGCTTCTGCTGGGCCTGCTGCGCTCGCTGCTTGGCCTTGTCCATGAACCCCATCGGTCCTCCTCGATCGCGTTCGGCCGGCTTAAGGCAATGGGCGCTTGCGGCCCCCGCGCCCGGCCGGGCGCCACAGTCGGCACCGGACGAGCCTGAGGTTGAGGTCGGTATGCGGCCCAAACCTCAGGCTCGCTCAGAACGACTCCGCGCATTCGAGCCGGGTCCGGAGACTCGTAAAATGCGGGTTCGATGGCCAGCGAGCGGGACTACAGCGGCCGGACCACGGTTCAGAAGCTCGGCGCGCGAGCTAATCAGCGCGTGGAGGTGGCAGGCGACGTGGGGACCGGGCTCCGCCGTGACCTGAAGGACGCGATCGGCCGCGGCCTCGTGCGCTCTGGCGCGCTCGACGGAGCGGTCGTGCTCGTCGAGTCGCTG
>JBPCPH010000010.1:0-5780 GCA_050999415.1 Thermoleophilaceae bacterium | reverse complement strand
GCGACGGCGCTCGAGCTCGGCGTAGCCGGCCGCCACCGCGCCCTTGAAGCGAACGATGCTGGGATCGGGCACGGAGGGTTTCTACACCGTCGGGGGGAAGCGGTTGCGTCCCCCTGGCGGCGCGACGAGCCTCAGACGGCCTTCAGGACCTTGTCGGCCTTGAGGCAGCGCGTGCAGACGTACTCGCGGCGCGGGGCGCCATCCACCCGGATCCGGACCTTCTGGAGGTTCGGGTTGAAGCGCCGCCTGGTGGCCACCATCGAGTGGCTGCGGCTGTTTCCGAACGCGGGTCCCTTCCCGCACGAGTAGCAGACCTTCGACACGGCGGCGGAGGCTAGCAGCGGCACAACGCCCGCTTCACGTCGTCGGCCACGAGGTCTGGACTCTCGGTGACCTGCCCCCACGTGTAGCGCAGAACGACGTAGCCGGCGGCGCGCAGCTTCAGCTCGCGCCGGCGGTCGCGCTCGACCGCGCGGGCCGTGGCATGCGCCCTGTGCCCGTCGAGCTCGACTATCAGGCGTTCGGCAGACCAGAGCGCGTCGACCATCATCCCCGCCACCTTGACGTTGACCTGCGGGAGCGGGATGCGGTGGGCTTCGCAGAGTTCGAGGAAGCGCTCCTCGAGGACGCTCAGGGTGTGGGCGAGCTGGGGACGGTGACCGGCGAGGGCCTCTCGAAGCGCGGCGCTTCCGGGCCGCCCGCGCCCGGTCTCCGCCTCCACGCTGGCGAGATCAACGAGCCCCTGGTACTCCACATCGGCGAGGGCCTTGCGGAGATCGCGCGGTCCCGCGACAGCCGCGAGGTCGAGCAGGACCTGGGTCACGGTCGTGACCGGCAGATGCCGGTGGCGGGTGCGTTCCACGACGCGCTGACCGTGGACTCGTACGTCCGTCGTGGACTTGCGCCGGCGATCGGTGCTCACGTGGATCACCCGCGGCTCGGCACCCCAGATCCCCCACCACCAGGCGGCGGTGACATGGCTGAGCATGGCGCCGGGACCGGCGTACAACAGTGCGGCGACAAGGCGCCCCTCCACGCTGAGCGCCCGGTGGCCAACGGCGTAGACGCCGCGATGGAGGCGGTGAAGCCGTCCGCCGTCGACCCATCGGGTAGTCGTCATGCGCCCGATCCCTGCGCGCCTGAGCTGCGTGACGGCGACGACTCCCCACTGCCGCTCCGCCAGTCGAACTATCGCGCGTTGATCACGAGGGGTGTGACTAACTCGCTGAAGTTCGAGCATGCGCCCCAGGGTCTCCGGCCGCGCGTGACGGCGGACGCGCGAGCGTGACGATCTGGTGGCCGGGTAGCTAAATCGCTCCGAGCTCGCGCCGCAGCTCCGCCATGCGTAGCACCGCCCGGGCCGCGTCCTGGCCCTGATGGCGCTTGCCCCCCACCCGCTCGACCGCCTGCTCGAGCGTGTCCACCGTCAGGACTCCGAACGCGCAGGGAACCCGGGTGTCGAGCGACACGCGGGCGATCCCCGCCGCGGCCTCCGCGCAGACGTACTCGTAGTGATCGGTCTCGCCGCGGATCACCGCCCCGAGACAGGCGACGCCGGCGTAGCGCCCCGACTCGGCGCAGTAGCGGGCCGCGAGCGGGAGCTCGAACGCGCCCGGCACCTCGTGGACCTCCACATTCGCGCCCGCCTCCTCGAACGTCTCGCGCGCGCCCTCTACGAGCCGGTCCGCGAGGTCCTCGTAGAAGCGGGCGACCGCAATGGCGAACGCGTCAGCCACCGCGGTCGTCGCGGGCGGGCGGTTTCTCCACGAGGCGCTCCTCGGCCGGGACGGGGTCAGGCCCGGATCCGGTCGCCGCCCTCCGACCCGTCTCGCGCGCTCGATCCTGGACGCGCTCCTCGTGGATCATCTCCTCGTCGAGCGCGAGGCCCTGGTGATGGAGCAGGTGGCCGAGGCGGTCGCGCTTCGCGCGCAGATAGTGGCGATTGTGCTCGGTGGCCGGGTGCTCGATCGGCAGCTGGTCGGTGACCCTCAGGCCGTACCCCTCGAGCCCGACGATCTTCTTGGGGTTGTTGGTCAAGAGTCGGATCGACGTCAGCCCGAGGTCGACGAGGATCTGGGCGCCGATCCCGTAGTCGCGCAGGTCGGCCGGCAACCCCAGCTCGATGTTGGCGTCCACCGTGTCGAGGCCCTCTTCCTGGAGCCTGTAGGCGCGCAGCTTGTTGAGCAGCCCGATCCCGCGCCCCTCCTGGGACAGGTAGAGGAGGACCCCCTGACCCTCCGCCTCGATCCGCTGCAGCGCGTCCTCGAGCTGCTGGCCGCAGTCGCAGCGGAGCGAATGGAAGACGTCGCCTGTCAAGCACTCGGAGTGGACGCGGACGAGCACGTCCTCACGCCCGGCGACCTCACCCTTGACCATCGCCACGTGGTGCTTTCCATCCACGAGCGAGCGGAAGCCGACGGCCCCGAACTCGCCGAGCTCGGTCGGCAGGCGCGCCTCGACCACGCGCTCCACGAGCTTGTCGTGGCGGCGGCGGTAGGCGATCAGGTCGCCGACCGTGATCATCTTCAGCCCGTGCCGGGCGCAGTAGTCGACGAGGTCCGGCACCCGCGCCATGGTGCCGTCGTCGTTGAGGATCTCGCAGATCGCGGCGGCCGGGTTCAGCCCCGCGAGCCGCGCCAGGTCCACCCCCGCCTCGGTGTGACCGGTGCGCTCGAGCACGCCGCCCGGCTTGGCCTTGAGCGGGAAGACATGGCCCGGCTGGCGCAGGTCGCGGGGTCCCGTGCGAGGGTCGATCGCCGCCTGGATCGTCTGCGCGCGGTCGTGCGCCGAGATTCCGGTCGTCACGCCCTGGCCCGCCTCGATCGACACCGTGAAGGCGGTCGCGAGCGACGACTCGTTCTTGGCCGGCATCAGATCTAACCCGAGCTCGTCGCAGCGCTCCGGCGTCAGCGCGAGGCAGATCAGCCCGCGCGCCTCCTTCGCCATGAAGTTGACGGCCTCCGGGGTGGCGAACTGAGCCGCTAGGACGAGGTCGCCCTCGTTCTCGCGGTCCTCGGCGTCGCAGACCACCACCATCCGCCCGGCACGGAAGTCTTCGATCGCATCCTCGACGGCGGCGAACGAGGGCTTGGCCGCGGCGCTCATCGGGGGGCCTCCACCTCGAGCATCGTCTCGACACCGGCTGTCAGCCGCTCGACGTACTTCGCGATCAGGTCCACCTCGACGTTCACCGCGTCGCCGACCGCAAGCTCGCCGAGCGTCGTTCGCTCGAGCGTCTCCGGGATCAAGGCCACGGCGAACCGATCGCGCCCGACGTCCGCGGCGGTGAGTGACACACCGTCGAGCGCCACCGAGCCCCTGGCGACGACGTAGCGGCAGAGCGCCACGTCGGTGGCGAACGCCAGGCGACGGGCGAAGCCCTCGTGGGTGACCGTCTCGACCCTGGCGGGGCCGTCCACATGGCCCTGCACGATGTGGCCGCCGAGCCGGTCGGCCGCGCGGAGCGGCAGCTCGAGGTTCACCCGGTCGCCCTCCGAAAGGCCGCCAAGCGTCGAAGTGAAGAGCGTCTCCGCCATCACCTGAGCGGCGAAGCGGTCGTCCGCCGCCTCGACGGCCGTGAGGCAAACGCCCGCGACCGCGATCGAGTCGCCCGGCGCCAGCTCGGCGGCGAGCGCGGAGTCGACCTCGATGCGCGCGCCATCCGCGGAGTCGCGCACCGCCGCGACCACGCCCGGCTCCTGCACCAGCCCGGTGAACATCACCACTCCGTGAGCCGACTCGTGATCAGGACGTCGTCGCCGATTCGCTCGACCTCGGTCGTCAGCGCGCGCCGGGCGGCGTCCACGGCTTCGACGCCGCGCCCCTCGACCGGCATCCGCGCGTGGCGCCCGCCGATTACCAGCGGCGCGACGAACAGGCGGATCTCATCGACCTCGCCGGCGTCGAGGAACGCCCCCGCGAGATGCGGGCCGCCCTCGAGCAGCAGCGATTGGATCTCGCGCGCGCCGAGCTCGTCGAGCGCGGAGCGGACCCGGTCGGCCTCGGTACCGCCGGTGGCGCGCACCACCTCGACGCCCGCGGTCTCCAGCGCGCTCGTCTGACCTCGCGACGCGGCGCGCGAGGTCACGAGGATCACCGGCGCGTCGGGCGAGCTTCGCACGAGCTGACTGGTCAGCGGCAGCCGCGCCTCCGAGTCGAACACGACCCGCCGCGGCTGGCGCGGCACGCCCTCGACGCGCGCCGTGAGCAGCGGATTATCGGACAGCGCGGTGCCGATGCCAACCGCCACGGCGTCGGACTCCGCGCGCCACCGATGTGCCCGGGCGCGGCTGTACTCGCCGGAGATCCACTGCGAGTCGCCGCTCTGGGTGGCGACCTTGCCGTCGAGCGTCATCGCCGACTTGAAGACCACGTGCGGCCGCCCGTTCCGGGCGTGCTTGCGAAACGGTTGGTTGACGAGCCGCGCGCGCTCGGCCTGCTCTCCGCCGGCCATGTCAACGTCCACGCCCTCGTCGCGCAGGATCCCCAGCCCGCGGCCGGCCGCCTTGGGCGTGGGGTCCTCCGAGGCGACGACCACGCGCGCGATGCCGGCCTCCACGATCGCGTCGGTGCACGGCGGCGTCCTACCGTCGTGACAGCACGGCTCGAGCGTCACGTACATCGTCGCTCCGGCCGCGTCGCCGTCGCAGGAAGCGAGCGCGGCACGCTCGGCGTGCGGGGCGCCGACGCGCTCGTGCCGGCCCTCGCCGATCACGCGCCCGTCCTTGACGATCACGCAGCCCACGAGCGGGTTCGGACTGGTCTGCCCGCGGGCCTCCTGGGCGAGGTCGATCGCCCTCATGAGGTGGCGCTCGTCGCGCTTTAGGGCAAGCTCGGGCATCGTTTCGTCGAGCCGCTCATCCGGGCTCGTGAGCCGAGATTGACTCGCGAGTCAACTCTACCAGCGGCCCTCCGGCGGACCCGGGGACGGCACGCTCCGTCAGATCGCCCGCAGCATGTCGGCGCCGCAGCTCGGGCAGGAGAGGTTCGCCGTGTCGGACATTCGGGCGATCGTGGAGTGGGCCCCGCAGTCGGGGCACTCGGAGCGGAGCTCGAAGCGGCGCATGCAGTTGACGCAGCGATAGCGCCCCGGCAGGTTGGAGCCGCGCAGCCACGGCTCCCCGCAGACGGGGCATTTCGGGCCCAAGTCGATCTCGCCCTCGACGCTCATCGCCTCCCTGATTGTTGCGCCCTGTCCGGCGGTCGTCCCCGGACGTAGGCGGCAGCGTCCATCGCGCGCCCTCCCGCGGGCTTGACCTCGACGAGCTCCAGGGCGCCCTCCGCGCTGCCGAGCAGCAGCCGATCGCCCACCGCGCGCAGCTCGCCGGTCGCGGGACGCTCGTCCACCGGCGCCGCCGCCTCCGCGACGCGCGCACGCAGCACGCCGAGCCGGTCTCCGCCGCCCAGCTCAACGTACGCGCCCACGTGCGGGGAGAGCGCGCGGACGCGGCGCTCGAGCGCCGCGCTCGAGCGCGCCGGATCGAGCCTGCGGTCCTCGGCGAGGATCTTGTCGGCGACCGTGACGCCATCGTCCGGCTGATCGCGGAAGGGAGGCCGCGTGTCGAGCGCCTCGACGAGCAGGTCGCAGGCGAGCGCCTCGAGGCGAGCCGAGAGCGTGCCGAAGTCGTCCTCGGCCCGGATCGGCTCCGAGCGCGCGAGGCACACCGGCCCGGCGTCGAGCTCCGCGGTGGGCCGCATGATCGAGACGCCGGTCTCTGGATCGCCCGCGTCGAGGGCACGCGCGATCGGCGCGGCGCCGCGCCAGCGCGGCAGGAGCGACG
>JBPCPH010000187.1:0-2555 GCA_050999415.1 Thermoleophilaceae bacterium | reverse complement strand
GCGCCGCCCTGCGCTCGGCGCTCGACCGCTCTGTGGACGTGGCCGCCGCGCTCGAGCTGAGCGGCTACGCCGGGTCGCGTAAGCCGGCGCTCGAGCGGCGGCCCTGGTCGCGCCACGACGTCCGCGTGGCGTGCGCGGCGGCGGGGATCGCCGTCGCGGCGCTCGCCGCTCTCGCGGCCGGTGCCGGCGCGTTCGAGGCCTACCCGGAGCTGACGCTCTCGGCAGGCGCCGGCGAGGTCGCGCTCGCGGCGGCTCTCCTGACGCTGCCGGTGGTCCCGTTCGCCGGTGCCGCGGCGCGGCTGGGGGTGGCGCGTGCCTGACGCTGTCCTGGGCGCCGACCGCTTCACCTACGCCTACCCGGGCGCGGATGCGCCGGCGCTCGCCGACGTAACGCTCTCGGTGGCTCCCGGCGAGCTGTGCGTGGTCTGCGGCGCCTCGGGCTCGGGCAAGTCCACGCTCGTCCGCGCCGCCTGCGGGCTCGTGCCGCACTTCCACGGCGGCGAGGCGGCCGGCGACCTGGAGGTAGGCGGCCTCAGCGTGCGCGACCACGGGCCGAGCGACCTGGCGTCGGTCTGCGGAACCCTGCTCCAGGACCCCGAGACGCAGGTCGTGATGAGCGGCGTGCGCGCCGAGGTCGCGCTGCCGCTCGAGCACCGCGGCGAGCCGGCGGCCGCGGTCGCGCGTGGGGTGGAGGAGGTCGCCCTGGCGCTCGGTATCGGCCACCTGCTCGACCGCCGCGCCGAGACCCTCTCGGGAGGCGAGCTCCAGCGCGTGGCGCTGGCTGCCGCGCTCGTCACCCGGCCGCGACTGCTGCTGCTCGACGAGCCGACCTCTCAGCTCGACCCGGTCGCGGCCGACGAGCTCGTGTCGCTGCTGAGGCGCCTCAACGAGGACTGGGGCACGGCGGTCGTGATCGCCGAGCATCGACTCGAGCGCTGCCTGCCGGCGGCCGACCGGGTGATCGCGCTCGCGGGCGGTCGGGTGGCCTGTGATGCGGCCCCGGACGAGTTCCTCGCCTGGGTGGCGCGCGGCGGCGGGACGGCCGAGGCGCTGCTCCCTCCGCTCGCGCGACTGTTCTCGCTGGCTGGCCTGACGCCGCTCCCGCTGTCCGTGAAGGAGGCGCGCTCGGCGCTGGCGAGCGCTCGCATCGAGCCCCAGGCCGAGGCCGCCGCGCCTCCCGATCGCTCGCCGGCACGCCGATCGCCGCTGGCTCGTCGCCGCGCGCGGCGCCCACCCGCGGCGCTCGCGTTCCACGGCGTCTGGTACGAGCTTCGCGACGGGCCGGCAATCCTCCGCGGCGTGGAGCTCGCCGTCGCGCCCGGCGAGCGCGTCGCGCTGATGGGGCGCAACGGCGCCGGCAAGAGCACGCTGCTTCGCCACGCGCGCGGGCTGCTCGAGCCCACGCGCGGCGCGGTCGAGCGGGCAGGCGAGGTCGCGCTGCTGCTGCAAAGCCCCGGCGACTACCTGATCCACGACGACTGCCTTGAGGAGGTCGGGCCCGCCGGGCTCGCTTCCGCCGGTCTGGCCGGGCGCGAGACGAGCGACTCGCGCGACCTCTCGGGAGGTGAGCGCCAGCGCCTCGCGCTCGAGGTCGTGCTCGGGGGCGGCGGCAGTCAAGCCGCGGCCGACCGCCCGCCGCCCGCCGCCGTCTGCCTCGACGAGCCCACGCGCGGCATGGACCCGGCTCGCAAACGAGCCCTCGCGCGGCGCCTCGAGCAACTTGCGGCCGCGGGCACCGCGGTGGTCGTCGCCACCCACGACACCGCTTTCGCCGCCGATCTTGCGGACCGCGTGGTGCTGATGGGCGAGGGCGTCGTCATCGCCGACGGGCACGCGGCCGAGGTCCTCGGCGGCGGTTGGCACTTCGCGACCGATGTGGCGCGCGCCCTCGGCGGCGCCGGCGGAGCGTTGACGCCTGAGCACGGCGCCCGTCTGCTCGAGCGGGAGCTGGTGGCGTGAGCTGGCAGACGGCGGCGTTCGTGGTGCTCGGACTAGCGCTCGTCGCGGGCTTCGCGTGGTACGAGCGCTCGCGCCCGCCCGCCAAGGTGGTGACGCTCGTCGCGGCGTTGGCGGCGCTGGCGATCGTCGGGCGGATCGCGTTCGCGCCGATCCCGAACGTGAAGCCCACCACCGACATCGTGCTGCTCACCGGCTTCGCGCTCGGCGGAGCGCCGGGGTTCTGTGTCGGCGCCGTCACCGCGCTCATCTCGAACTTCTTCTTCCTCCAGGGGCCGTGGACGCCGTGGCAGATGGTGGCGTGGGGCGGCGTCGGGATCGCCGGGGCCGGCCTCGCCCGCCTCACTCGCGGGAGAGAGCTCGGGCGCGTGCCGCTCGCCCTCGCGTGCGGCGCCGCCGGGCTCGCGTTCGGTGCGTTCATGGACCTCTACATCTGGACGCTCGGTGCCGAGCAGACGCCGGTCGCGTACCTGACCGTGTCGGCCTCGTCGCTCCCCTTCAATGTCGCCCACATGGCGGGCAACTTCGTCTTCTGCTTGCTGATCGGCCCGCCGCTCGTACGCGCGCTGCGCCGCTACCGACGGCGGGTCGAGGTGCGC
>JBPCPH010000172.1:0-5902 GCA_050999415.1 Thermoleophilaceae bacterium | reverse complement strand
CACAAGCGCGAGCCGCTGACGGCGGAGGAGCGTCGCGTGCTCGACGAGCACCCGCTCGTCGGGTGGCGGATCCTCGCTCCGGTCGAGTACCTGGCACGGGCGTGCGACGTCGTGCGCTACCACCACGAGCGCTGGGACGGCACCGGCTATCCCGACGGCCTGCGCGGCGAGGAGATCCCGCTCTCGGCGCGAGTCTTCTCCGTGGCCGACACGCTCGACGCGATGACCACCGACCGCCCGTACCGCGCGGCCGTGTCCATCGCGACGGCGCGAGCCGAGATCCGCGCCGCCGCCGGGCAGCAGTTCGATCCGAGGGCGGTGGACGCGTTCGAGCGCATCAGCGACGCCCAGCTCGAGGCCATCAGAGAGGCGCTCCCGTGAGCCGCAGCGTGCTGATCGCCGACGACGACGAGTTCATCCGGCGGCTCGTCATCACCACGCTCGAGGACGTTGCGGGCGTCCGCCTCGTCGAGGCGAGCGACGGGCGCGAGGCCGTGGAGGTGGCCGCGCGCGAGCGACCGGCGCTGATCCTGCTCGACGTGGCGATGCCGAACATCGACGGGATCGAGGCCTGCCGGCGCCTGCGCTCCCTCCCCGGGACGAGCGAAACGCCGATTGTGATGCTGACGGCGCACGCCGGTGAGGAGGACGAGACGCGAGCGCTGGAGGCGGGGGCGGATCGCTACCTGACCAAGCCGTTCAGCCCGCTCGACCTGCTCCGGATAGTTGACGAGCTCCCGCACCTGGCAAGCCGCTGATCGGCCGTGTCGGGGGCGGAGGGGAGGACCGCGTACGTGGGCCTCGGCTCGAACGTCGGCGACCGCTTGGCGAACCTGCGCGCCGCCCGCGATCGGCTCGCGCGCGAAGGCGCGGGGCGCGTGCGCTCGTCGTCGGTCTACGAGACCGAGCCGATCGGCGCGATCCCGGACCAGCGCGACTTCCTTAATGCCTGCGTGGCGGTGGAGGTCGGGCTCGACCCGGAGCCGCTGTTGGACCGGCTCAAGGCGATCGAGAGCGAGCTCGGCCGGCGGCCCGGCGGGCCGCGGCACGGTCCGCGCGCGATCGACCTCGACCTCCTGATGCTGGAGGGCTCCGAGCACCGCAGCTCGCGGCTGACGCTCCCGCACCCCGAGATCACGCACCGCCGCTTCGTGCTGCTCCCGCTACTCGAGCTCGACCCGGAGCTGCGCCTTCCGGGAGGAGACGCCCTGGCGGACACGCTCGCGGCCGTCGAGCATCAGCGCGTCATGCGCGTGGGCGCGCTCTGACTGAGCGCCGCCGGGTCCCTCCCGGCGCGATAATCATCCGATGCTGCTAGCGATCGACGCCGGCAACACCCAGACGCACGTCGGGATGTTCCGTGGCGACGAGCTCGTCGAGCACTGGCGCCTCGCGACCGTTCGCGACGCCACGGCGGACCGGCTCGCGAGCGAGCTGTCCGGGCTGCTCGGGCTGCGCGACCTGCACCTGCGCGACGTGGACGGCGCGATCGTCTCCTCGGTCGTGCCGCAGCTCGGCCACGAGTACGAGGCGGTGTCCGAGCGCTACCTCGACGGGGCGCTGGCGCTGGTCGGGCCCCACGTCAGGACCGGCATGCCGATTCGGATCGACAACCCGCACGAGCTCGGACCGGACCGGCTGGTGAACGCGGTCGCCGCCTACGAGCGCTGCGGCGGGGCGTGCATCGTCGCCGACTTCGGCACGACCATCAACTACGACGTCGTGTCAGCGGAAGGCGAGTACCTGGGCGGCAGCATTGCGCCCGGCGTCGAGATCTCCCTCGAGGCGCTCTCGCACCGGGCCGCGCGGCTGTTCACGATCGACCTGGACGCGCCGACCGAGGTGATCGGCCGCTCCACGCAGGCGGCTCTGCGGTCGGGTGTGGTCTACGGCTTCGCCGGGCAAGTGGACGGCATCGTCGCTCGGCTGCGGGAGGCGCTCGGCGAGGACGCCACCACGTTCGCGACGGGTGGCTTGGCCGCCCCGATCGTCCCCTTCTGCGAGGAGATCGACGAGGTGGACGACCTCTTGACGTTGCGTGGCCTTCGGCTCGTCTGGGAGCGCAACCGGTGACGCGCGCGCTGGGCACTCCCTGGACGCTCGGAGGGCTGCGCCTTTCGAACCGGCTCGTGCTCGCCCCGCTGGCCGGCATCGGCAACTGGTTCGTGCGCCTCCAGGCGAAGCGGCACGGCGCCGGCCTGACGGTCTCGGAGATGGTGTCGAGCTTCGGCCTCCACCACGGCGACGAGCGCACGACGGCCCAGTTCCTTCGGATCCACCCGGAGGAGCACCCCGTTGCCGTGCAGCTCTTCGGCCACGACCCGGAGGTCATGCGGGTCGCCGCCGCGATCGTCGCCGAGGCGGACGCGGACGCGATCGACCTGAATATGGGCTGCCCGGTGCGAAAGGTCTGCAAGACGGGCGCCGGCGCCGCGCTGCTCGACGACCCCGATCGTGCGGTGGCGATCGCGCGGGCGGCGGGCGAGGGGTCCGGCCTGCCTGTGACGGTGAAGCTCCGATCCGGCCAGCGACCGGGCGAGGCGAGCGGCGCGCGCCTCGCGCGCCGGCTCGTCGAGGAGGCGGGCGTGGCGGCGATCGGCTTCCACCCGCGCCACGCCTCCCAGCAGCACGGCGGCGCCCCCGACTATGCGCTCGCGGCCGAGCTCGTCGCGTCGCTCCCGGTCCCGGTCGTGGTCTCGGGCGGGCTGCGGTCGGATGAGTCGGTGCGCGAAGCCTTCGAGCGCACGGGCGCGGCGGCGGTCATGCTCGCTCGCGGCTCGCTCGGGAACCCCTGGCGCTTCGAGCGCCTGCTCGGCCTTCGCGATGGCGAGCCCACGGCGTCGGAGATCGTGGATGAGCTGCGCTGGGTGATCGATTGCGCCGAGGACCACCTCGGCCGCGAGCGAGCCGGGCGCTACCTGCGCAAGTTCTACCCGTGGTACGCGGACACGCTCGCACTCTCGCGCCACGTCCGTGGGCCGCTTGTGACGGCGCCCACCACCGACGCGGCCCGGACCGCGCTCGACCGGCTCGTGCTCGCCGAGGCGGCCTGAGCGACGCCGCCGGAAGCTGCTCGGCGCGCTTGCTAGACTCTCGCGTCCCCCAGCAAGGTTCGTCGCCCCTGGAAAGGCGCCGTTTGCGGGGGTTTTCTTATGGCTAGAGACACGATCCTCACACCTGATGGCCTCAAGGGGCTCCAGGCCAAGATCGAGCACCTCTCGACCGCGCGCCGCCGCGAGGTGGCGGAGCGGATCAAGGAGGCGCGCGAGTTCGGCGACATCTCCGAGAACTCCGAGTACGACGACGCCAAGAACGAGCAGGCGATGCTCGAGAAGCAGATCGCCGAGCTCGAGGACAAGCTTCGCTCGGCGACGGTCATCGACGAGGACGACGTCCCCACCGACGTGGTCTCGATCGGGACGGTCGTGCACGTCAAGGACCAGAAGACGGACAAGTCGGTCAAATACAAGATCGTCGGGTCGGCCGAGGCCAACCCGACTGAGAACAAGTTGTCCAACGAATCGCCCGTCGGCCGGTCCCTGCTCGGTCGCAAGCGCGGCGAGGTCGTCTCGGTGCCTGTCCCGCGCGGCCCGGCTCGCAAGCTGAAGGTCACGAAGATCGAGACGGGCTAGGGGCGGCGAGCTCGCCTCGCGGTCCGTCCCGCCCTCGGCAGCATCGCCCGCGCGAGCCCGCCGTCACGCGACCGCTTAGGCTGCCCGGCCGTGACCGACGAGCGCGAGAAAGGCGTGCCGAGCGCCCGCCGCGCCAAGCTCGAGCGTCTTCGCAGCGCGGGCGTCGAGCCGTTTCCGCACGCGTTCGAGGGCGCCGTGCCGGTGGCCAGCGTCCAGGCCGCCCACGCCGACCTCGACGCCGGACAGGAGACCGACGCCTCCTATCGGCTGGCGGGCCGGTTGACGGCTCGCCGCGGCCACGGCGGAGCGGCGTTCCTCGACCTCGTCGACCGCTCTGGCCGCCTCCAGCTGCACGCCCGCGAGGACCTGCTCGGCGACGTGTCGTTCGAGCGTTTGGTGGGGCTCGACCTCGGCGACCTCGTCGGAGTCGAGGGCGCAGCGTTCAAGACCAAGCGCGGCGAGCTGTCCCTGGCGATCAGCGACTGGACGCTCCTGGCGAAGTCGCTGCGGGCGCCGCCCGACAAGTTCCACGGGCTGGAGGACACGGAGACCCGCTATCGCCGCCGCGAGCTCGACCTGCTCGCGAACGAGGACGCGCGCGAGCTCTTCGTACTTCGGTCGCGCGTCGTGTCCGCGGTCCGGCGCTGGCTCGACGAGCGCGGGTTCCTCGAGGTCGAGACGCCGATCCTCCAGCCGCTCTACGGCGGAGCCCTGTCGCGCCCGTTCACCACGCACCACAACCAGCTCGACCGCGACTTCTACCTCCGCATCGCCACCGAGCTCTATCTCAAGCGCCTGATCGTCGGCGGTCTCGAGCGGGTCTACGAGCTAGGAAAGGACTTTCGCAACGAGGGCGTCTCGCACAAGCACAACCCCGAGTTCACGATGCTCGAGTGGTATGAGGCATACGCGGACTACGGGGCCGTGGCGAGCGAGCTCGAGCAGCTCGTGGCCTTCGTCGCGGCCGAGGTCGGGTACGCCGGCGAGCTCGACTTCGCCCCGCCCTGGCGGCGCGTCACGCTGCGGGACGCGATCCGCGAGCACACCGGGGTGGACGTGCTGGCCACCCGTGACGCCGGCGCGCTGGTCGCGACTGCGCGCGAGCGGGGGATCAACCTCGACTCGGATGAGACGTGGCCGCGGCTGGTCGACGATCTCCTCTCGAAGCACGTTGAGCCTGAGCTGCATGAGCCCACCTTCGTGCTCGACTATCCGGTGGAGCTGTCGCCGTTCGCCAAGGCGCATCGCTCCGAGCCCGGTCTCGTGGAGCGGTTCGAGTGCTTCGCCGCGGGGATCGAGTTCGCCAACGCCTTCAGCGAGCTCAACGACCCCGACGAGCAGCGCACCCGCTTCGAGGAGCAGGCAAGGCAGACCGCGCAGGGCGACGAGGAGACCCAGCCACACGACGAGGACTTCGTCCGCGCGCTCGAGCACGGCATGCCGCCGACCGGCGGCATCGGAGTGGGGATCGACCGGCTCGTGATGATCCTCTCCGGGCGCAGCTCGATCCGAGAGGTCGTGCTATACCCGGCGATGCGCGCTCCGCGCGACGATCACTGACCGGGGGCCCCGGGAACGCTGCTCGCAGCGCGAATTTTCACCCCGCCGGTGGAGCGGACCCCGTTGCTAGACTGGCCATCCAGGCGGCCGGGCACAAGGAGAGCTCCCCTCGCGTCTAGAACGGGACATGCGTGACGGGAGCCGAACCGGGTAATCCGACCTCCTGAGCCACCCCGACTCAAGGGACGCCAAGTTGTTCGAGCGCTTCACAGAACGGGCCCGCCAGGTAGTCGTCCTCGCTCAAGAGGAGGCCCGGATCCTCAAGCACAACTACATCGGCACCGAGCACATCCTGCTCGGGCTCCTGCGTGAGGAGGAGGGCCTCGCCGCGCGCGTGCTCGAGTCGCTCGACATCACCGTGGAGCGGGTCCGCGCGCAGGTCGTGCGGATCGTCGGCTCCGGTGAGGAGGTCACCTCCGGCCAGATCCCGTTCACGCCGCGCGCCAAGAAGGTGCTCGAGTTGGCGCTGCGCGAGGCGCTGTCGCTCGGGCACAACTACATCGGCACCGAGCACATCCTGCTCGGCCTCTTCCGTGAGGACGAGGGCGTCGCCGCGCGCATCCTGCTGGACTTCGACGCCGACTCCGAGAAGATCCGCAACGAGGTCATCCGCATGCTCTCGGGCCCCGGCAGCCGCCGCCGGGGCGCCCAGGGCCAGGGCGCCGGATCCAGCGCCGCCGCCGACGCGCAGAGGGAGGGCAAAAAGTTCT
>JBPCPH010000144.1:0-5486 GCA_050999415.1 Thermoleophilaceae bacterium | reverse complement strand
AGGGGGTGTCCGCCTCGAAGTCCGACTCCACGAGCGGCTCGGTCCAGTTGTCGAGCTCGAACCGCGTAGTGGCGTCGATGCCGAGCGGGATCCCTTCACGCAGCCGGTTGTAGATCACGCTCGCCACCAGCGGGCGCTCCTCGGGGATCATCGCCTCGCGCTCGACCATCGAGGCGATGATCAGCACGTCGTAAGGGGTCAGGTTCGCCTCCTCGGCCGCGCTCAGGTCCACCTTTTCGAATTCCTGCTGAAAGGTCTCGAGCTGCTTCTCGACCAGGTCCTCCGCCGACGCGTTGCGCTTGAGCTCATAGGTGGAGGGGAAAAGGAACCCTTCGAGCGTCTCGGCGTCCTCCGCTCCGTAGTCCGCCGCGTCGAGCTCGTTCGAGGACTTGGTCGCCTTCTCGTAGTCGCCCTCGAGCCCTGCGTCGTCCACGATCGGGGCGACCTCGCTGCGAGCCCGCCCCTCGGGAACGGTCACGCTCAGAACGTCCGTGGGGGCCGGCGCTGCGGCGAGCGCCTCGAGCGCGGCGACGTAGCTCATGTCCTCCGCCAGCGTGAAGGTCCCCGACTTGAGCTCCTCACCGCTGCCCGCCAGGCGCGCGCGCAGCTCGAAGAAGAACGAGCTCGAGATGACGCCCTCGCGCTCGAGCAGGTCTCCGATCTCCCCGATCCCCGAGCCGCTGGTGACCGTCACCTCGACCTCACCCTGGCCCTCGCCCTTGAACGGCTGGAACAGCGAGACGAGAAGCCACAGTCCAACGAGGACCACCCCTGCGGCTGCGGCCGCGGCGATCCGGCGGCGTCGAAAGACCTCCTTCCGGCCGGGGTCGTCCGGTCCGCGGCCGCGCCTGGGCGCGCGCGGCCGGCGTCCACCGCCTCCGCCGCGGTCCCCGACCCGCCCGCTTCGGCCGGCCTCATCGCGTCGCGCCTGGGCACGGCGCTCGGCCAGCAGCCGACGCGTCGTCTCGATCTGCGGACGGGCGTCCTCGAACGCAGACGGGCGGTCGCGCTCGCGCCGCGCACGGCGTCGGTCGTCGGGCCGGTCGCCCGGCATGGGTGAGCCGGCTGGCGGAGTCACTTCGCGCGCGCCAGATAACTCTCGAGCAGGTGCGCCGCGGCGCGCGAGTCCTCGGCGGCGGTTCCGCCGGCCCGCTCCGCCTGGCGGGTGGTGAGCCGTTCGTCGTGGAGCTCGACGGCCGCCGGCACCGTGCCGGCGAGGCGCTCGGCGAAGGCGCGCGTCTCGGCCGCCTGGGCCCCCTCCTCGCCGGCGAGCGTGAGGGGCAGCCCAACCACGACCCGTTCCACATCGTGGTCGCGGACGAGCTCGCGGATGGCGGCGAGCCCCCGGCGCGTGGGGGGACGCGGCACGACCGCGAGCGGGGTCGCGAGCGTCCGTGTGGGATCGGACACGGCGCAGCCAGCGCGGGCGCGCCCGTAGTCGAGCGCGAGGACGCGACTCATGCGATCACCGTAGCGATCTGCGTCGACGAGTTCGCCCGACCGTCGATCGGAGCCGCGGGTCAACGGAGCGCGGACTCGATCCGCGCGCGCGCCGTCGCCACCGCCTCGGGCAGGCGTGAGGAATCCCTGCCCCCGGCCTGCGCCATCGTCGGGCGCCCGCCGCCGCCGCCGCCCACCAGCCCCGCCGCCTCACGAACGACCTTGCCGGCGTCGAGACCGCGCTCCACGGCCGCGTCGCCGAAGGTCGCTACGAGGTGGGCGCGGTCGTCCACGGCGCAGCCGAGTACGACCGCCGCGTCGCCGAGCGCCTGCCGGACGCGGTCGGACAGCTCGAGCAGGGCGGCCGCGTCAGGCGCGTCCACGACCTCGGTCACGACCCGGACGCCGCCGACCTCCACCGCGCCGGCGACCAGCGCCTCGGCGGCTTCCCGGGCGGTCTCGCGACTCGTCTCGCGCCCGCGTCTCGAGAGCTCGCGCACCTGCTCCGAGAGCCGTTCGACCGCGGCCACCACCTCGTGCTCGGGGACCTTGAGCCGCGCGGCGAGCGCGCGCAGCTCGCGCGTTCGGGTACGAAAGGCCTCGACTCCGCCTGGCCCGGTGACCGCCTCGATGCGCCGGACGTTTGCCGCGCTCGAGGTCTCGTGGAGGATGTGGAAGAGGCCGACCGCCGCGGTCGTCTCCACGTGCGTCCCGCCACAGAGCTCGCGCGAGACCTCGTCGACGTCGACCATGCGGACCCAGTCGCCGTATTTCTCGCCGAACAGGGCGATCGCGCCGAGGGCCTCCGCCTCGGGCCGGGTGGTGGTCACGGCGCGGACGGGCCGGCTCTCTGAGACCCATTCGTTGACGCGCTCCTCGAGCGTCTCGACCTCGTCGGGTGACAGCCGTGCGCCGTGGGTGAAGTCGAACCGGAGCTTGTCGGGACCGACGTACGAGCCGGCCTGGCGAACGTGCGTGCCGAGCCGCTCGCGCAACGCCGCGTGCAGGAGGTGCGTGGCGGTGTGGTTCGCCATCGTCGCCAGGCGACTCGGCCGATCCACGGCGGCGCGGGCCGGCTCCCCCGCCCGTAGGTCCCCGCGCTCGGGCACGAGCGCTACCGCCTGGTCGTCGCCGAGCCGGTAGACGTCGGCCACGCTCGCTGCGCCCGAGTCGGTCTCGACCCGGCCGGCGTCGGAGACCTGGCCACCGCCCTCGGCGTAGAACGGGCTTTCCGAGAGCTTCGCCAGGTAGACGCCGTCCGCCCGCTCGAGCGCCGTGATCACCGTGTCGGCCTCGATCGACTCGTAGCCGACGAACCGGCTCTGGGCGTCGGCCGTTAGCGCGAACCGCAGGACCTCGTCGCGGCTCGGCCCACCGCCGGGGACGACAGTGGCTCGCGCACCGCCGGCGCGCGAGCGCGCGCGCGCCTCGTCCATCAGCTCCGCGAAGCCGCGGTCGTCCACCTCGAGCCCCTCCGCAGCGAGCATCTCCCTGGTCATCTCGTAGGGAAAGCCGTAGGTGTCGTGCAGCCGAAAGGCGTCGTCCGGCTCGACCCACGAGGTCCCGGCGTCGCGGGCGCTCGCCACGACCTCGGCGAGCACGCGCTCGCCCTGCGCGAGCGTACGCCGAAAGCCCTCCTCCTCCGCGACGGCCCAACGTTCGATCGCGTCGCGCTCGGCCCGCAGGCCGGGGTAGGCGCCGGCCATCGTTTCGATCACGCGCTCGCAGAGTCCCGCGAGGAAGGGACCGGAGAGGTCGAGCACGCGGCCCTGCTGGATCGCCCGGCGCATGATCCTGCGCAGGACGTAGCCACGGTCCTCGTTCGAAGGCACGACGCCGTCCGCCATCAAGAACGTCATGCCGCGGCCGTGATCGGCCAGGATCCGCAGGGCCCGGGTCGTGGCGAAGTCGGCGCCGTAGCCGCGCCCCGACAGCTCCTCGCCCAGCTCCACGAGCGGCCGGAAATGCTCGGTCTCGAAGACCGAGGGGACGTCCTGGAGAATCGCCGCCAGACGGTCGAGTCCCAGCCCGGTGTCGATGTTCCTCTGGGGCAGATCGGTGAGCGACCCGTCCTCGTGCAGCTCGTACTGCATGAAGACCAGGTTCCAGAACTCAAGAAAGCGCTCGGTGTCGTCGCCTGGGCGATCCTCCTCGGCGCCGAACTCGAGGCCGCGGTCGAAGTAGAGCTCGGAGCACGGGCCGGCGGGCCCGGTCGGTCCGGCCTGCCAGAAGTTGTCTTCTCGCCCGAGGCGCACGATGCGCTCGTCGGGGACCCCCACCGCTCTCCAGCACTCGATCGCCTCGTCATCGGCGCCGAGCCCGAGCTCCTCGTCGCCGCCCATCACCGAGATCCAGATGCGCTCGGGGGACAGGCGGAAGCCCTCGGTCGAAAGCTCCCAGGCGTAGCCGACCGCGCCCTCCTTGAAGTAGTCGCCGACCGAGAAGCTCCCGAGCATCTCGAAGAAGGTGAGATGGCGCGCGGTCGTGCCCACCTCCTCGATGTCGGGTGTGCGGAAGCACTTCTGGCAGGAGGCCAAGCGCGGTGACGGCGGCTTCTCCTCGCCGCGGAAGTAGGGCTTGAACGGCTGCATCCCGGCCGTCGTGAGCAGGACGGACGGGTCGTAGGTCGGGGGGACCAGCGAGGCCGAGGGCATCCGGCGGTGTCCGGCCCGCTCGAAGAAGTCGAGGAAGGACTCCCTGATGCCCGCAGCGTCCACGCCGTTTCAGTCTAGATGGCGCGATTGGGCGGAGCCCCTGCGCGAAGGAGCGGCCCGAAGCGCCGCGAATCCTCCATAGATGCGGCAGCTTTGCAGGGCAAAGGTGCGCAAATCATGCACACCCGCGCGTGCGCGAGGGGCGAGCCGTGAACCTAGTCGTCCTATGCGGGGGGCCCTTTGCAGCTGACGTCCTACGCGCTCGCCCTCGTACAGGCGGCGGGACAGCCCGTGGCCAGCCACGCGCGCCCGGTGGCCGAGCTGGCCGGCGATGTGGGAACAGAGCTCGAGCTCGGCGAAGCCGCGTGCCAGGAGGTCCAGATCGCCGCGTTGCTGCACGACGTCGGCAAGGCGGCGCTGATGACCGAGATCCTCGACAAGCCGAGTGGACTGAGCGCGGACGAGGTCGAGCTCGTCAAGACCCACCCCGCCCGCGCCCAGGAGATGCTCGAGTCCGCCGGCCGGCACTTCGCCCCGATCGCCGCGATCGTTCGCTCCTGCCACGAGCGGTGGGACGGAAGCGGGTACCCGGACGGGCTCGCCGGCGAGGACATCCCGCTCCCGGCGCGGGTCATCTTCTGCTCGAACGCGTTCCACGCGATGACCGACGACCGCCCCTACAGCGCGGCCGTCAGCGAGAGCGCCGCGATCCACGAGCTCTGGGCCGGAACGGGCACGCAGTTCGATCCCCGCGTGGTGGAGGCGCTCACCCGGGCCCTCAGCCACCGGCGGATGGCCGGCGCCGAGCAGGCCGAGCGCGAGACCACCATGCGCGAAACCGGCGCCGAGGGCGAGCTGCGCCGAGCCGCGAGCGACGCGGGCTAAGCCCATGACCGAGGCCACCGCGCTGGCGCTGGCGCACCCCGCGGTGAGCGACTCGGCGCGTCACGCGAGCGCGGTCGCGGAGCTGTCGGTGGCCGTCGCCTCCGAGCTCGGCCTCGACGCGAGCGGACTGCACGAGGTGCGGCTCGTCGCACTCCTCCACGACGTCGGCAAGGCGGAGACCCCACCGGCCCTGCTCGACAAGCCCGGACCGCTCAGCGCGGAGGAGCGCGAGGAGGTCGAGCGCCACCCGGTCCACGGCCAGGAGCTTGTCGAGCGCACCGACCCCTCGCTCGCGAGCATCGCGTGCGCGATCCGCGCCTGCCACGAGCGCTGGGACGGCACCGGCTATCCGGACGGGCTCCCCGGCAAGGACATCCCACTCTCCGCCCGCATCGTCTTCTGCTGTGACGCGTTCGACGTGATGACGTCCGACCGCGCGTACCGCCCCGCGCTCGGCGAGCGCCGCGCCCGAGGCGAGCTGCTAGCCGGCGCCGCGACGCAGTTCGA
>JBPCPH010000202.1:0-3609 GCA_050999415.1 Thermoleophilaceae bacterium | reverse complement strand
CTACGTCAAGCAGGCGTTCGCGCAGGGGGAGGGATCGTCGGGCGACATCGACATCCTCAACTTCGCGCTCACGCTCGAGTACCTGGAGTCGACCTTCTACACGGAGGCGCTGCGCCAGGTGAGCGGGCTGAGCGGCGACGTGCAGGCGCTGACCGAGCAGCTCGAAGCGGACGAGTCCGCGCACGTGGACGCGCTTACGAAGACGATCGGGGACCTCGGCGGCAAGCCCGTCCCGGCACCTGAGGTCGACTTCGGCGACGGGTTCAAGGACGAGGACTCCTACCTGGAGCTCGCCCAGACGTTCGAGGACACCGGCGTGAGCGCATACAACGGCGCCGCCCCGGAGATCCAGTCGACCGAGGTCCTGGCTGCCGCCGGCTCGATCGTCCAGATCGAGGGCCGTCACGCCTCGCTGATCCGCTTCACGCGCGGCGAGGAGCCGGCACCGGCGGCGTTCGACGAGACGCTTGACATGCAGGAGGTGCTCGACGCCGTCGAGCCCTTCATCGTCAAGGGGAACTAGCACAAGGCCTAGTCGGGAGGCCACCCTCCTTCCTTTCGGCTAGAGAGGGGCGCGGTCGCAGGGAGCGGCCGCGCCCCTCGTTCGTTCGCGGCCCGGTGCTCGTCACCGGGCCGCGTTGTCCTTCGTCCTCACCCACCCCGGGGGCCGGCGCCACCGGGCGCCTCGATAAGGTCTCGCGCCCGTGAGCCGCGACGCCAGCAAGATCGGCAAGCGCTACCCGCCCTTCGAGTACGAGGTCGGCCGGGAGAAGATCCGCGAGTACGCGTCCGCGGTCGGCGAGCCGAGCCCGGTCCATCACGACCGCGAGCAGGCGCATGCCGCCGGCTTTCGCGACGTCGTGGCGCCGCCGATGTTCTGCGTCGTCTACAGCGCGGGCGCCATGGGCCCCGCTGTTCTCGACCCCGAGGTCGGGATCGACTTCGCGCGGCTGCTGCACGGCGCGCAGGAGTTCGTCTGGAGCGAGCCGGTCTGCGCCGGCGACGTGATCCGGACCGACGTCAGCGTCAAGGACGTCTACGAGAAGGGGAGCAACACCTTCTTCGTCTTCGAGTCGGTCTCCACGAACCAGAGTGGCGACGAGACCACGCGCGGCACGTGGACCAACATCGTCAGGGGCGCGTGAGTGGAGGCCGGCGAGCGCATCCCCGAGCTGACGGTCACGCCCGACCGCTACGTGCCCCACCGCTACGCCGGCGCGTCCGGGGACTTCAACCCGATCCACATCGACGCCGAGTTCGCGCGTGCGGTTGGGCTCCCGGGCAACATCCTCCACGGGCTATGGGGAATGGCCCAGGTAGCCCGCGCGAGCGTGGCCTCGGCGGGCGGCGACCCGCGAGCGCTGCGGCGGCTGTCGGTCCAGTTCCGCGGGATGGGCGTGCCCGAGCAAGAGGTCACGGTCTCCGGGACGGTGCGAGAGCGGACCGACGGCCGCGTGCTCGTCGACGTCGTGGCCGAGCAGGCCGGAAACCAGATCATCCGCAACGCGGAGGCGGAGCTCGAGCTCTCATAGCGGAGCGGCCGCTCTCATAGGCCACAATTAGGCCGTGGAGCTCACCGACAGACAGGCCGCCGTCCTCCGCAAGGTCGTCGAGAGCCACATCGCGGGCGGCGAGCCCGTGGCATCGCAGTGGATCGCGGCTCAGGTGGACGTGGAATGGGGGCCGTCGACCGTCAGAGCCGAGCTCGCCCGGCTCGAGGAGGCCGGACTGCTCCAGCACCCTCACACTTCGGCCGGTCGCGTGCCGACAGACCGCGGCTACCGCTTCTTCGTCGACGAGCTGCTCGACCACGGCGCCCTGCCGGCCCCCCCGGCGCGCCTGCGGGCCGGCGCGATGCGGCGCGAGGTCGACGAGGCAATGCGAACCACCACCGAGCAGCTCTCACAGGTCACCGACATGCTTGCGATCGTCTCGGCTCCGCCGATCGCCACCACGACGATCCGCCGGATCGAGGTGCTCCAGCTCCAGCCGCAGGTGGCGATGGTCGTGGTCATCACCTCGACCGGGGGCGTCACGAAGCGCGTCCTCTCCTACGAGCGGGCGCTCGACCCGGGCCTCGTGGACTGGGCCGGCAGCTACCTGAACGAGGCCCTCGGCGGCATTCGCCTCGGTGCCAGGATGCTCCAGGGCAAGCTCCAGGACCCCGGCCTCTCCGGCGCCGAGCGGACCTTTCTCGCCACGCTCGCCCCTGCGTTCACCGAGCTCGCCGCGACCGCCGAGGAGAGCCTGTACGTCGAAGGCGCCTCGCGCCTTCTGGCCGAGGACCGCTTCCCGGAGCTCTCGGAGCTGAGCGACCTGATGCGCGTGCTCGAGCGGCGAGTCGCGATCCTGTCGCTGCTCCGAAGCGCGCTCGAGGAGTCGAGCGTCTACCTGCGCATCGGGCGCGAGCACGAGGCGCCCGAGCTTCGCGAGCTGAGCCTCGTGGCGGCGAACTATGGCCTCGCCGGCCGCAACCTCGGGACCGTCAGTGTCCTCGGCCCAATGCGGATGGACTACCCGAAGGCGATCATCTCGGTGCGCGCCGCGGCGGCCGAGCTCTCGCGCGTGGTCGGCGACGTCTACGACGAGTGAGGTGCGCCGGCAAGCAATGAAGACCGACCCGTACGAGGTCCTGGGCGTCGGGCGCGACGCCCCCGCGGCCGACATCAAGAAGGCGTTCCGGCGCGTCGCGCGGGCGCTGCATCCCGACGTCAACCGCGACGACCCCGACGCCGAGGAGAAGTTCAAGGAGGCCGCCGAGGCGCACGAGATCCTGTCCGATCACGAGCGCCGTGCGATCTACGACCGCTACGGCCACGAGGGGCTCTCGTCGCGCGGCTACGAGCCGGACTTCTCGGGCTTCGGGACGTTCGCCGACATCTTCGACGCGTTCTTCGGCGGCGCGGGCGCCGCGTTCGGACGGTCCGGCTTCGGCCGGTCGGCGGTCCAGGGCGGCGACGTGGCCGTGTCGGTGGAGATCGCGCTCGAGGACGCGGCCACCGGGACCACCGTGGACGTGGAGTACGACGCCGTGAGCCCCTGCGAGCGCTGCAACGGCAACGCCGCCGAGCCGGGCACGCCGATCGAGACCTGCGGCCGCTGCGGCGGAGCCGGCCAGGTGCGCACGGTCACCCGGTCCGCTTTCGGCCAGCTCGTCCGCGCCCAGGCCTGCGACGCCTGCGGCGGCGAGGGCAAGCTCGCAAAGACGCCGTGCAAGCGCTGTGGCGGGCGCGGACGCGAGGCGGCGCGCGCGGCGCTCAGCATCGACGTGCCCGCGGGGATCGGCGACGAGCAGCGGATACGCGTCTCGGGACGCGGCCACGCGGGGGAGCGCGGCGGGCCGCCGGGGGATCTGTTCGTCCTGGTGCGCGTCACGCCGGACGAGCGCTTCGTGCGTGACGGCAACGACCTCGTGACCGTCGTCGACGTGTCCGCTCCGAATGCCGCGCTCGGCGCCACGCTGACCGTTCCCACGCTCGACGGCGACGAGCAGATCGAGGTCCGCCCAGGGACGCAGCCGGGCACCGTGATCAGCCTCCGCGGACGCGGGATGCCCTCGCTTCGCCGCGGCGCGCGCGGCGACCAGCGCGTCGTGGTCAACGTCGTCGT
>JBPCPH010000101.1:0-4417 GCA_050999415.1 Thermoleophilaceae bacterium | reverse complement strand
CTCTTCGTCGCCGCCTCCGCACGCGCCGAGCGCCAGCGCGGCCGCGGTCGCACACGCCGCGAGGACGCTTCTGCGCCCGCGCACCCAATCCCGGTCCCTGCCCATGGTTCCCCTTTGGTAGGACTGCAAAGCGGCGCGAGTATACGGTCAGCGCCGCCGCCCGCCAGTGGGCCGAGGTCACCGGCTCCGAGTGAGGCCAACAAGGTCCTCGCTCGCCCGCCACAGGCGCTCGGACAGATCGTCATCCACGGCGTCCAGGCGCGGCGCCTTGATGCGCGAGTCGGCGAAGTAGGTTCCGGAGAACTCCGCGCCGTCCGGGTGGGCCGCAAGGTGGACGAGCGTCGCCGCACCGCCCTGCGGCGAGCGGAAGAAGGGCTTCGCGAGCGTCCAGCCGAGCGCCAGCACGGGGTTCGCCCGCGCGGCGAGCCGCGTCCGCACGACGCCGGGGTGCAAGCAGTTCGCTGTGACCCCGGAGCCGTCGAGCCGGCGGGCGAGCGCGTGAGTGAAGAGAACGTTGGCGAGCTTCGAGCTGCTGTAGGCACGCATCGCGGACCACGAGCGCTCGCCGCTGAGGTCCTCGAAGTCGATTCGCCCGCTGTGGTGGGCGTCTGAGCTCGTCGTCACGACACGCGCGGGCGCCGAGGAGCGCAGGCGGTCGAGCAGGAGGTTCGTGAGCAGGAAGGGCGCCAGGTGGTTGACCTGGAAGGTCAGCTCGTGCTCGTCGGCGGTCAGCCGCCGTCGGTCGGCCACCAGGCCCGCGTTGTTGACGAGCACGTCGATGCGCTCGTGGCGGTCGAGCAGCTCCGCGGCCAAGCGGCGCACGTCGTCGAGGAGGGCGAAGTCCGCCACGATCGGCTCGCCGGTCGGTCCGGCGGCCGCCGCCCGAATCCGCTCTTTCGCCGCGTCCAATCGCTTCGCGTCGCGGCCGACCGGTGTCACGACCGCGCCGCGGCGAGCGAGCTCGATGGCCGCGGCTTGCCCGATGCCCGAGCTCGCGCCGGTGACCACGATCGTCGCGGCCCGGCCTCCCTGCCCAACCCGCTCGCTCACCGCGGGGCCGTGGGCGCTACTCCGCCGGCGAGCTCACGCACTCGTCCGCCCCGAGCTGGGAAGCGGTGAGATCCGTCTCGGCCGTCCGGTCTGCCAGCGTCGCGGTCGCCACGTCGAGCGCCTCACGATCGCCGCGCTCGGCGGCCTCGACGGCCGCCCGCGTGATCTCGAGGTTCTCCTCGCGCAGCGCGAGGTAGTCGTCGAACGGCTCCTGGAGGTCGTCCGGTGGGTCGAGCTCCCGGAGCGCGTCGAGCGCGTCCCCCCTGATCGCGGCGCCGCTCGCGAGCTGATCCGCGACGTCGATCGCTTCCGCCGACGCACTCTCTGCGAGCTCCTCGAACGCCGCCGCCTCCTCGACGCAAACTTCGTCGACCTGCGCGGCCAGCTGCTCGCGGCTCGGCTCGCCGCATCCGGCGAGGAGCACCGAGCCGACCAGCAGCAGGCCGGCGATCGGCGCCGGGGCTCGGGGGGAAGCGCTACGCGGGCGGGACGTCGTCATCGCCCGACGGAGGTTGTCAGGTGCGCGGTGGGCGCCTGGTCAGCCGCGCGCGCTGCCGGCTGCGCCGCCCGCCGTCCCGAGCGCTTCAGCGCAGTCGTGCCGCAGCTTGTCGAGGCCGAGGCGCATCCGGCTGCGGGCGGTGCCGAACGGCACGCCCGCGCGGTCGGCGATCTCGTGGGGGCTGAGCGAGCCCCAATAGGAGAGGACGAGCGCCTCGCGCTGGGCCGGCGGAAGCCGCCTGAGCGCGGCGCGGACGACGGCTCGCTCCTCCTCGCGCTCCGCCGCGTGTGCCGGGAGTTCTTCGCCGCGCGGCTCGTCGTCGCGAGCCACGACCTTGAGACGATCGCGCGCGCGCCCGGCGGCCTGATCGTGGCGCCACAAATCGAGCGCCCGGCTGCGGGCCATCAGCCGCAGATAGGAGCCGAGCTCGCCGCGCGCCGGGTCGAACCGGCGTGGGTCACGCCAGAAGCGGAGGAAGACCTCCTGGCAGACGTCCTCCGCATCGCTCGCTCGACCGAGCACGCGCAGGGCGGCCGCGCGGACGCCCGCGGCTTCGGTCCGGTAGAGGGAGGCGAAGGCGTCGGCGCCGAAGGAGGGCGTTGGATGCTGCCCGTCGTCGGCGGGGAGGAGATGCCGGAGGGAGGGACGAGCAGCACCCAACACAGAGTCAGACTACGGACCGGCGGCGGCGCCCGGTAGACCGGGATCGGCTTGGCCGCTCCTAACCAGTGGTTATGGCTTCTGCGCTTTCTGGGAGGGAGCCCGGCAGGGTCCGCGCCGCTTGGAGAAGGTGCTCGATCAGGGCGCGCGCCGCCGGCGTCAGCGTCTCTTCGGCGCCGATCAGCAGGACGAAGCGGCGCGGGAAGCGCATCCCGGCGACGTGCCGGGCGCTGAGGCCGTCGCCGCCGGCGCGCAGGGCGAGCAGCGACAGCAGGATCGGCGCGCCCTCGGAGATCGCCGTCGCCTTGGCCGCGCTGGTGCTGCCCACCTCCGCCAGCGGGCCGGCCAGCTCCATCCCGCGCTCCTCCAGCGCGGCGGCCACGATCCGCCGCGTGTTCGCGCTCGGGTCGCGCATGATCAGCGGGGTGCGGACCAGCTCGGCCGGGTCGATCTCGGCGGCGGCCGCCCACGGATGGCCGTCCGGCACGCCGACGACGACCTCGTCGAGGCAGAACGGCACCTCACTCAGCGTCCCCTTCGTGGCGGCGCCCGCCTCGAGCGCGGCGATCCCGAACTCGGCGCGGCCCTCAGCGACCATGTCGCGCACGACAGCCGAGTTCGCCACGATCAGCTCGACGGAAAGGTGGCGGTGGCGGCGTCGCTCGAACTCCGCCAGCGGCGCGGGGAGGACGAACTCCGCGATCGTGTGGCTCGCGGCGAGCCGCACGGGCGCCTCGCCGCGGGGCAACCCGGCCATCAGCTCGTCGAGCGCCTCGGCCTGGACGAGCAGCTTGCGCGCCTCGACGTACAGGCGGGTGCCCGCGGGCGTCAGGGTGACCCCGCGCGAGGAGCGCTCGAGCAGCCGCGCGCCCGCCAGCGCCTCGAGCGCGCGCAACCGCTTGGAGAGCGCCGGCTGGCTGACCCGCAGCAGCCGCGCCGCTCGCCCGAGGCTCCCGAGGTCGACCGCCGCGCAGAAGGCACGAAGCTCCCCGATCTCGGCCGAGCGAACCGGCGTCATAACCTCAGGATAGAGCCGAAAGCCGGGCTAACCCGCCTGCCCCCAGCCCTGAAGCAGGGGCAGCGGATCGATCGCCGGCGTCTCGGCGCCCCGGCCCTCGTGCACCTCGAAGTGGAGGTGATCGCCGTAGCAGGAGCCGGTGCAACCCAGCTGACCCACCGTCTGGCCACCGCGGACCTCCTCGCCGACCGCGACCTCCGGGATCGAGAGCAGGTGGAAGTAGACGTAGGTCTGGTTTGCCTCGGCGCTGTAGATCGCGACGTGGTTGCCGCGGTCGGCGTCCGATCCCGCCTCGAGCACGGTTCCGTCCCGGACCGCGACGAGCTCCGTCCCGGCGGGCGCGAAGACGTCCTGGCCCTCGTGCACGTGCCCCTCCCGGGCTGCCCCGAAGCCGGCGTCGGACTCGCCGTAGTCAACGCTCCCGAGGACCGGGTGGTAGGTGGCGAGCGCGTCACTTTCGCGCTTCACGGCGAGCGTGGCGCGCTTGACCTTCGGCCACGGGATGACCTGGGCGACCGCATCGTCGCCGCGGGCCGACTCGGCGAGTCCCGCGGTGCTCGCCTCCACCGTCGCCGGCTCGCCGGCCACCCCCGTCACCCGCCTCGGCTCGTCGCCCGCGGCCACGCCCGCGGCCGTGAGCGCGGCGACGCCCGCAAGCGCGAGCACGGCGGCATGCCTCCTTGACCTCAAGACGAATCACCTCGCTGGCTTGGAAATGCCTACGGGGTTAGCTGACGGGCTCGCGCGCCGACCGCGCGCTTGGCCGCACTCAGGCGACCGTTCGCCCCCGGGCCCGTTGCGGACCCAAATGGTTCCCCCGCTCCCGGACGCCCGGCGCGCCCGCGACTCGGCTGAATGGCGCGGGAACCGTACAGCCCCGTCCCGACGCCACCCCTTCTTCTAGCGGCTCAACGCCGAACCTTCAAGTGCGCCCGTGCGGAACGCCACTTAGTCGTGCAGGCCGCACTCAACCTCCTCGCGCCCCGCCCAGCGGCCGGCACGGCCGTCCCCTGGGCGCGTGCAGTGAGTGCAGCCAATCGACGCGTAGCCGCGGTCGTGGAGCTCGTTGTAGGGGAGGTCGTGCGCCGACACGTAGTCCCAGACGTCGCGCTCGGACCAGTCGGCGAGCGGGTTGGCCTTCCACATCGAGTGGCGCTCGTCCCAGTGGAGCTTCGGCGCGTCCGAACGCG
>JBPCPH010000096.1:0-4180 GCA_050999415.1 Thermoleophilaceae bacterium | reverse complement strand
GGCACCGCCCGCCTGCGCCACACCGACCCGCCGGCGGGCCCGTTCTCGGAGCGCTACGTGTTCCCCGACGCGGACCCACTCCAGCTTTCCCGCGTCCTACTCGCGCTCGAACGCGCCGGCTTCGTGACCGAGCACGTGGAGGCCTTCGCCGACGACTACGCCGAGACGCTTCGCCACTGGGCCCGCGGCCTCGACGAGCGGCTAGAAGAGGCGGTGCGGCTCGCCGGCGCGGAGCGGGCGCGGGTCTGGCGGCTCTACCTCAGAGCCGCGCGGCGCGGCTTCGAGATCGGCTTCACGTCGATCTACCAGGCGCGCTGCCGCCTGGCGTAGCGCGGGGCGACCGCCGGCCGCCCCCTCTCCGCTAGTGCCCGTGATACTCGTGGACGACGGCGTGTCCCTTGCCGCGGGCGATCATGTAGCGATTCGCCGCCCAGGCGAACGGGAAGGCGACCACGAACCCGCCCGCGACGCTGGCCCAGAGCAGGGGGTCGCCGATGCCCGCCTCCATCGTGCCCGAGACCACCGCGACGAAGACGTTGTCGATCGCCTCCATGATCGTGATCGAGATCGTGTCCGCCGCCAGCGCGATCGGGACGATCGCGCCGAAGGTCAGCCCGGCGCGCACGAGCGGCACCGAGGTCAAACCGAAGCCGAACACATACGCAAGGCCCACGGCGAGCGCGATCGTGCCGAGGGTGCTCCAACCGAGCGCCGTGCCGATCCCTACGCCGGCGACTTCGCCGATCGCGCAGCCGGTCAGGCAGTGGAGGGTCGCGCTGAAGGCGAGGCCGTTCAGCTCCCCGCCGCTGGGTTGTGCTTGTTCCGGTGTCGTGGTGCTCATCAGGTTGTCCTCCTGTAGCTGACGGGGTCGCCCGACTTCCTGGACTCTAGTCTATACCCATCGGGGGTATATGGTCAACAGTGGCTGCCGTCGCGCCGGTGGGTCGCCGCTAGCTCCTTGCGGCGAGCCGACCGACCCCATCAGCTCAGCCGTCCGATCCTCCGGCGGGAGCTCAAGTGAGCTCGAGGGAGTCCACGGAGCTCGACGAGCGCGCGGAGGTCTCTGCGCGATGATCGCGCCGCGCATGAAGAGACCTGCGGGGACAATCGTGGTAGCGGCCGGGGTGGCACTCCTTCTGCTCGGCGCGGCGGGAGCGTCGGGCGGCGTCAGGGACCTGATCGAGGGGCCGGCCGGCGCCCTTGGTACGACGGTGCTGCCGCTGGTCGCGGCGATCGCCTTCCTGGAGACGAGCATCCCACCGGTCACCCTGTTCTTCCCCGGTGAGTGGATCGTCGCGTTCGTCGGAGCGATGGCCGGGCGCGGCACGGTGCCGATCGCGCCGCTCGTTCTGGTCGTCTGGGCTTGCTCCGCCGCCGGCGACTCGCTCGGGTTTTTCCTTGGGCGCCGGTTCGGCCGCGAGTGGCTGTTGCGACACGGCGCGAGGCTGCGCCTGACCCCGGCGCGCCTCGCCCTAGTGGACGACTGGTTCGACCGCTACGGGCCGGCCGCGGTGGCCCTGGGACGGCTGGTGCCCCTCGTCCGTCCGCTCGGCCCCTTCGCGGTCGGCTCCACGACGTTGCCCTACCGCCGCTTCCTTTTCTGGGACGTCGTCGGCACGGCGCTCTTCTCGCTCGTCTTCTGCCTGCTCGGCTACTTCTTCTACCGCGGGTACGAGGGCCTCATCGCAGCGGTGGACCGCGGCGCCCTGGCGCTGCTCGCCACCGTTGCGGTCGCCGCGCTCGTGGCCGCCCGGGTGCGTCGCCGCCGGCGCGCGGCCTGACCCGGGCGACAGGACAGCGTTCGGCGCGGCGGTCGCGGCGGCCCGCGTCAGAGCCAGCCGGCCCGCTTGAAGGCTCGGTACATGAGCCCGCACACGGTGAGCATCACGGCGATCACGAGCGGGTAGCCGAGCTCCCATTCGAGCTCGGGCATGTGCTCGAAGTTCATCCCGTAGATGCCGGCCAGCATCGTCGGTACCGCCAGGATCGCGACCACCGCAGAGATGCGGCGGACGTCGTCGTTCTGACGTGCGCTCACCTGGGCGAGGTTGGCCTCGAGCGCCCCCTGTCAGCAGCTCGCGAAACCCGTCCGAGCGCTCATCCGTGCGGACGGCGTGGTCGTAGACGTCGCGGAAGTACGCGCGCACCTGCTCGTGGACGACGCCGAGCTCGCCGGAGGCGAGCCGTCGCAGCGGCTCGACCAGCGGGCCGACCGCACGGTGGAACTCGATCACCTCGCGCTTGAGCTCGTAGATCCGCTCCGCCGGGTTCTTACGCGCCGCCGAGAACACCTCCCGCTCGACCTCCTCGATGTCATCCTCGATCCCGGCAACCACCGGCTCGTAGTCGTCCACGACGCGGTCGACGATCGCGTGCAGCGCCGCACCGGGCCCGCAGCTCAGAAGGTCCGGCCGTGCCTCGGTCTCGAGCCGGACGCCGTGGAGGTCGGTCGGCTCGCCGTGGCGCACGGAGATCAAGAAGCGCTCGCCGACGAACAGCAGGATCTCGCCGAACTCCACGGTCTCGGTCTCGTCGATGTAGCGGGCGGTGCGCAACACCATGAACAGCGAATCCCCGTAGACCTCGAGCTTGGGACGCTGGTGGGCCTTGATCGCGTCCTCCACCGCCAGCTCGTGCAGGTTGAACTCCCGCCTGACCGAGTCGAACTCCTCCTCCGTCGGCTCGTGGAGGCCGACCCACACGAAGGCCCCTTGCTCGCGCGAGGCGATCTCCGCGTCCCTCAGGCCGACTCGGCCGTCGCGGCGGCGGCCCTCCCGGTAGACGCCGCAGTCCACGATCATGCGCGGCATTGTCACGCAGCGATCGGCGACGCCCCCGATGGACTGACTCCTCGGCCGCGTGTGCACGGGGTCTGCGATCAGTCATCTAGGGTCGCGCCTCGTGCCGTCGACCACGCGCGTCGCGCTCGACCTCCTCCGGCGTCCCGAGCGCCACCGCTACGGGCCGCACCGCTCGCAGCGGGCCGACCTCTACACGCCGGCCGGGCCGGGGCCCCACCCGGTCGTCGTCCTGATCCACGGCGGCTACTGGCGCGCCCGCTACGGCAAGCGGCTGATGAAGGCCGTGGCCGCTGACCTCGTCCGCCGCGGCTGGGCAGCCTGGAACATCGAGTACCGCCGCCTCGGGCCCGGGCAGGGAGGCGGCTGGCCCGCGACCCTCGACGACGTCGGCGCCGCGATCGACCGGCTCGGGGCGCTCGGCGACGAGCGGCTCGACCTCGGCTCGGTGGCAGCCGTCGGCCATTCCGCGGGCGGCCAGCTCGCGCTGTGGGCGGCCGGTCGCGACGCCCCGGATGTGGCGGTTCGTCGCGTCGTGGCGCAGTCCGCGGTCTGCGACCTCACCGCCGCGGGCGAGCCCGCGCACGCGCTGCTCGGAGGGACCCCCGACGAGGTCCCGGAGCGCTACGCGGTCGCCGACCCGATGCTCCGGCTCCCGCTCGGCGTTCCGGTGCTGCTCGTGCACGGCGCCGACGACGAGACCGTGCCGCTCTTTCGCAGCCGCCGCTACGCCGAGGCCGCGCGCGCCGCCGGCGCCTCGGTGGAGCTCGTCGAGCCTGCACCCGGCGGCCACCGCGTGCACATCGACCCCCGCACCGCGGCGTGGCGCGCGGCCGCGGACTGGGTGACGGACGGCGCCTGACGGCCCACGACGTCTCGGACATACACGCCGCTCGGTCGCGGCTAGCGCGCCGCCCGATCGGGCGCGGCGACTTCGTCGGCGGCCACCGCCCACCGGCCCAGTGCGGCCGCCACCGCCGCGCCGGCGCTCGAGGACTCGACGGGCCGGAGAAGCCGCTCCGCCACCCCCTCGACGGTCTCGACGCCGTAGTCGAACGACGGGCTGCCGTTCGTGAGGACCGCGACTGAGAGGCGGCGTCCCCCGCGCTCGAGCAGCGCGGCCTGATGGACCAGTTGCCCGCTCTCGGTCGGCAGCCAGCCGCCCTTGAAGTAAGCCTCGAATCGTCCGTGCGCTGCCCGCGCGATGCCCCAGCTCTGCTCCCGCGCGATGCTCGACAGCAGGCGGCGCGCGTAGTCACGGTCGTCGGCGGGGACGAGCGTGTCGATGCGCGCGAAGAAGCGCGCCTGGTCCGCCGCCGTGATGCTCGATTCGCCCCACGCCGGCGAAGCGGTGAAGTCCTCCATGCCCGCGCTCTCGGCCA
>JBPCPH010000095.1:0-5224 GCA_050999415.1 Thermoleophilaceae bacterium | reverse complement strand
GCGCTCGTCCGAGGCGGCGGCCGGAGCCGCGGTCGTCGGCGCATGAGGACTGTGCCCTGCCCCGTAACTTCCCACCCGAAACGGCGGCCTCAGATCGCCGTCAGGCTGCGTCATCGGTCTGTGCAATGGCGCTGCCATTGCGCCCTCCCTGCTTCCTTGCCTGACGACGCCTGCGGCTCGCCCTTTCGCGCGCGACGTTACGGGCCAGGGCACTAGGCGGCGTCCGGCCGGCGGGCACGGCGTTGTTCGAGCTCGAGCGCCTGTCAGCCTCCCGCGGTGGCGAGCTGGTCTTGCACGAGCTGACCGCCACGATCGAGCCGGGAGCGACCGCGGTGCTTGGCCCGTCCGGCTCGGGCAAGTCGACGCTCCTGCGGCTGCTCAACCGCCTCGCCGACCCGGACTCCGGCACCGTCCGCTTTCACGGTCGCGACGTTCGCGAGCTCGACGTGCTCGACCTCCGGCGACGCGTCGGCCTCGTCCCACAGCTACCGGCGCCGCTGCCCGGCACGGTCGCCGAGAACGTTCGCGCCGGGCCGGCTCTTTGCGGGCGTGAGGCGGACGTGGCGCGAACACTCGAGCTCGCGGGCCTCGACCCCGCCTACGCGGAGCGCGACTCGGAGCGCCTTTCGGTCGGCGAGCAGCAGAGGCTGATGCTGGCGCGAGCGCTGGCGCTCGAGCCGGAGGTGCTGCTGCTCGACGAGCCGACCTCGGCGCTCGACGAGGCGGCGCGCGACGGCGTAGAGCGGACGATCCGCGGCCTCGTCGAGCGGCCGGGCACCTCTACCGTGCTCGTCACCCACGACCGCGCGCAGGCGCGGAGGCTCTCGCAGCGCACGATCGAGCTGCGCGCCGGCCGTCTCGCGGTCGGCGCCGCAGAGCCGGGGGCGTCGCCGTGACGCCGAGCATCGACATCACCATCGGCGAGGTCGCCGCCACGTTGGTCCTGGTCGCGGTGGCGGCGGCCGTCTCGCTCTACCGGCGCACCGAGCTCGAGGGCGACCTCGGGCTGGCCGTGGTGCGCTCGTTCCTGCAGCTCACGGCGATCGGCTTCGTGATCCAGGCGATCTTCGACTCCGACAGCCTCTGGCTCGTGGCAGCGCTGCTCGGCGTGATGGTGGCGTTCGGCACCTTCACTGCGCGTCGGCGCGCCCGCGCGGTTCCCGCCGCCGCCCTGCCGATCGCGCTCGCGCTGAGCGTCGCGGCCTCCGTCACGCTCGGGCTCGTGCTCGCCCTTGGCGTATTTCAGCCTGAGCCGCAGTTCATCGTGCCGGTGGGCGGGATGGTGATCGGCAACGCCATGACGACGTCGGCCGTGGCGCTCAACCGGCTCGCCGACGAGGTACGCTCGCACGCGCGCCAGCTCGAGGCCACGCTGGCGCTCGGGGCCACGGCCCGCCAGGCGGCGCACGGCCTCGTCACGCGGAGCCTGCGCTCGGGGATGATCCCGCTGATCGACTCGACGAAGACGGCGGGCATCGTCTTCTTCCCCGGCACCATGGTGGGAATGCTGCTCGCCGGCGCCGAGCCAACGGACGCGGTCCGTCTCCAGATCATCCTCCTATGGTCGCTGCTCGGCAGCGTCGCGCTCTCGGCCGTTCTGGCCACCGGTCTCGGCTATCGGTCGTTCTTCACCCGCGCGCAGCAGCTCCGCGAGCCGATCGCCGAGGCGCGATAGACCGGGGCGCTGGCTACGCTCATGAACCGATGAACGAGCTCGACGCCCTCTGGGCGTTCCTCGTCGCGGCGCTGGTGGCGCTGCTCGTGACACCGCTCGCCGCTCGCCTCGCCCATCGCGTCGGCGCCGTGGACGCTCCTTCGGAGCGCGGCCTACACGACCGCCCGATGCCCTACCTCGGTGGCCTCTCGATCCTGGCCGGGGTCCTCCTCGCCGGCGCGATCTTCATCCCCCTCGCCGCCGACACGCGCGGCATCCTCGCCGGCGCGGCGGCGATCGCGGTGGTCGGCGCGGTCGACGACGGGATCGACCTGCGCCCCGGCCTCAAGCTGCTCGGCCAGACCGCCGCCGCCGTGATCCCGGTCGCATCCGGCGTGACCGTCGAGGACATCTCGATCCCGCTGGTCGGCATCGTGGAACTGGGCGGCGCCGGGGCCGTGCTGACGGTCGTCGGGATCGTGGCGGTCATGAACGTCGTGAACTTCACCGACGGGGTGGACGGGCTGGCCGCCGGCGTCTGCACGATCGCCGCGGCCACGCTGGCGGTGATCGCGCTGTCGCTGGCCGACGCCGCCGTCAACCCGACTTCGGAGGGCGCGGCCGACCGCTTCGCAGCCGGGGTCTTGGCGGCGGCCACGGCCGGCGCCGCGATCGGCTTCCTGCGCCACAACTTCCACCCCGCTTCGATCTTCATGGGCGACTCCGGCTCGAACCTCCTCGGCCTGCTGCTCGCCTGCGTCGCCGTGCAGGGCGTGCTGAAGACGGCGGCGGTCGTCGCGCTCGTGTTCCCGCTCGTGATCCTCGCGGTTCCGATCCTCGACTCCGGCTTCGTCATCGCGAAGCGGATCAAGTACCGCCGGCCGGTGTATGAGGCCGACCGCTGGCACTTCCACCACCGCTTCGCGAACATCGGCTTCTCGCAGCGGCGGACGGTCGTCTACCTGTACGCCTGGACGCTCAGCCTCGCGGCGCTCGCGCTGGCGCTGCGGTTCGTGCCCTACTCGGACGGAGTCGGCAACTTCCACGCCGGACGGACGGTCGTGATCGTCGCCTTCGGCCTCGTGGCGGTGGCGGCCAGCGTCTACCTGGTCTACGTGCTGGAAATCCTCAAGTTCCGCCGCTTCCGCGCGCGCCAGCTGCGGCGGGAGGCGGTCGCTTCCGGGGAGGCGCCGCCGCCCGAGGACGCGATCGAGGAGGAGGTCGAGCGGGAGGTCGAGACCGGCGACTTCGAGGCCGTGGACCGCCCCGGGACGGGCGAATACGAGGCCGTCGGCCCGCGCTAGTTACCGATTCGCCGCCGCCGCGCTCGCACCCCGCGCCCCGACGGTGGCGGTTTTCCGACCTATGGGTGTCGGTTTCCCGCCATGCCCAAACCGAGCAGGAATCTCCTAGCAGGTGCCCCTAGAAGAGCCTGGCCTGCGATGCGGCGGCGGGGCGACGGGCGCCGCCGCCGCGACTCGAGATCGGTCCCGCCGGATCGACGCCCCGCATTGGCCGCTCCGCGTCCTCGACTTGAGCGCGCCGGGGAACGAGGGATGAGAGCCGTCGCCGCTCCTCGGAGGGGGCGTAGGCACCGCGCCGGTAGAGCTCCTCGTAGCGGGGGACGAGATCGGGGCGACGGTCGCGCAGCCAGTCCATGAAGAGGCCCTTGACCTCGCCGCGCAGGTGCAGCGCAACACCGCCCACGTTCGTGGCGCCGGCCTCGTCGGCCAGCTCGAGGATCCGCTCGACCTCCTCCGGCCGGTCGTTTATGCCCGGCATCAGCGGCGCGATCAGGACGCCGGTCGGGATGCCGGCGCTGTTCAGCTCGGCGACCGCCTCGAGCCGCGCGCGCGGGCTCGGCGTGTGCGGCTCGGTCTCGCGCCAGGCGCCCTCGTCGAGCGTGGGCACCGACAGGTTCGCGGCGACCGGCGCTTCCTCGGCGGCCTCGAGCATCAGCTTCGTGTCGCGCAGCAGCAGCGGGGACTTGGTGAGGATCGAGCTCGGCGTGCGCGAGTCGCGGAGCGCCTCCCAGATGCCGGGCATCAGCCGGTAGCGACCCTCGACCCACTGGTAGGGGTCGGTGTTGGTGCCCATCGCGACGTGCTCGCGCTTCCAGGACGGACGCCGGAGCTCCGCGCGGAGAAGCTCCGGCGCATTGACCTTGACCACGATCTCGCGCTCGAAGTCGCGACCGGCGTTCAGGTCAAGGTACGTGTGCGTGGGACGAGCGAAGCAAAAAGTGCACGCATGGGTGCATCCTCTATACGGATTGACCGTCCATTCGAACGGCATGCGCGACCGCTTCGGCACGCGGTTGAGCGCCGAGCGCGCGTGGACCTCGTAGAAGCGGACGTCGAGCGCCTCCGGCGCGTCGAAGGTCCGGACCACCGCCGGATCCGTGTAGCCCGGGAGGCGGTGCTCATCCTCGGAGGAGTCAACCCTCAGATTGTCCCAGCGCACGAACGCATGTTCGCACACGCGACGGACGATGGGACGCGTCCGGATCGAGCCTGACGTTCGACGCGCATATCGCGGTCAACGTCAGGCTCGGCGCGCCGGGGGCGCTTCAGCGCTCCTCCCCCGACGCCGTCACCACCAGCTCCCGCCTCGACGCGGAGTCGCGGTGCTCGCACAGGTAGATTCCCTGCCAGGTGCCGAGCGCCAGCGAGCCGTCGGCTACGGGGATCGTCACGGAGCTTCCCAGCAGCGCCGCCTTGACGTGCGCCGGCATGTCGTCCGGGCCCTCGACCGTGTGGGTCCAGTAGGAAGCGTCCTCGGGCACCGCCTCCGAGAACCACGACTCGAAGTCCCGCCGCACGTCCGCGCTCGCGTTCTCGTTGAGCGTCAGCGAGGCCGACGTGTGCCGCACGAAGACGTGTGCGATGCCGACCCGCAGGCGCGAGAGCTCCGGCACCGCCTCCTCGACCTCGCGCGTGACGAGGTGAAACCCGCGCGGGAACGAGCCGAGCCGGACGGTGCGCTGCATCCACACGATTCGACAAGTTAGAGGGTGGGAGCGCCGATTCGGCGGTGAGGCTCGCCTCTACGGCGCGGAGAACCGCGCGTAGAACCCGAGCGCCGGCCCGAGGCGGCGCTCGAAGCGAAAGCCCGCGGCCTCGGCGCGCCGGGTCAGCGTCGAGGCGCTGACGAAGTGGGGGTCGAAGAGCGGTATCTCGCCGAACACGACACGTCCTCCGGATCGGACCACGCGGCGGAGCTCGCGCAGCGCCGCATCCTGGTCCGGGATCTCCCCGAGCACCGTGACGAGGAAGGCACCGTCGAAGCCTCCGTCGTCGTAGGGAAGCTGTCGGCCGTCGCCCAGCGTGGCGCGCACGTTCGCCACACCTTCGCGGTCGGCGCTGCGCATCACGTCGTCGAGCATCTCCTGCTGGACGTCGAAGACATCGAGCGTCCCGCCGGGCGCGAGCGCGCGCGCCACGGGCAGGGTCTGGATGCCGGTTCCGGGCCCGACCTCGAGCAACCGCTCGCCCGCGCGCGGCTCGAGCACCTCGATCAACCGCTGGACGGAGAGCCATGGACGCGGGACTCCGAGCATCCAGCGCTGCG
>JBPCPH010000086.1:0-3219 GCA_050999415.1 Thermoleophilaceae bacterium | reverse complement strand
GACCTCGAGTCCCGGAACGCCGGCAAGCCGCGCCACGCCTTCCTCGAGGACGAGGTACCGGCGATGGTGGACCAGCTGCGCTTCTTCGCCGGCGCCGCGCGCTGCATGGAGGGCAAGGCATCCGGCGAGTACCTGGAGGGCTACACCTCGATCGTCCGCCGCGAGCCGGTGGGCGTGGTCGGCCAGATCACGCCGTGGAACTACCCGCTGATGATGGCGATCTGGAAGATCGGCCCCGCGCTCGCGACCGGCAACACGATCGTGCTGAAGCCGGCGGAGACGACGCCGGTCAGCACGCTCAAGCTTGCTGAGCTCGCCGCCGACATCCTGCCGCGCGGAGTGCTGAACGTCGTCACCGGCCACGGCGACCCCGCGGGCGCCGCGCTCGTGACCCATCCCGACGTCGACATGGTCTGCCTGACCGGCTCGCCGGCCACCGGCAAGTGGATCGCGAGCGCCGCGGCGGAGACGGTCAAGCGCGTCCACCTCGAGCTCGGAGGCAAGGCGCCAGTGGTGGTGTTCGACGACGTGGAGATGGAGACGGCGCTCGAGACGATCGCCGGGACCGGCTACTACAACGCCGGCCAGGACTGCACCGCCGCGACGCGCGTGCTGGCCGGGAAGGGCGTGTACGACGACGTGGTGTCGGGCCTCGCCGAGCAGGCCAGGGCCCAGGTGATGGGCGACACGTCGGCGGCGGACACGACGCTCGGGCCGCTGAACTCGGCGCGTCACCGCGAGCGCGTGGAGGGCTTCCTCGAGCGCCGGCCGGACCGGGCTGAGGTCGTGACCGGGGGCGACGAGCCGGAGCTCCCGGGCTTCTACCTCGAGCCGACGGTGGTGGCCGGGCTCGAGCAGGGCGACGAGATGATCCAGGACGAGATCTTCGGCCCCGTAATCACGGTCCAGCCGTTCGATGACGAGACGAAGGCGATCGAGTGGGCGAACGGCACCCGCTACGGGCTGGCGTCCTCGGTCTGGACGCGCGACGTCGCGCGGGCGATGCGCGTGGCCAACGCGCTGCGCTTCGGCTGCGTCTGGATCAACGACCACATCCCGCTCGCGTCGGAGATGCCGCACGGCGGCTACAAGGAATCCGGCTACGGCAAGGACCTCTCGATGTACTCGCTCGAGGACTACACCCAGGTCAAGCACGTGATGGTGTCGCTCGACGGGTAGCGGCCCCGTGGAATACCGGTTCCTCACGACCTGGCTGATCGAGGCGCCGGTGGTGGCGGTCTGGGAGGCGATCTACGACGCCGAGCGCTGGCCCGAGTGGTGGCCGGGGGTCGTGAGCGTCGTCGAGCTCGACCCCGGGGGCGACCAGAAGGTGGGCAGCGTCTCGCGACAGCGATGGCGCAGCCGCCTGCCCTACGCGGTCGAGTTCGAGAGCCGCACCACCGTCGTCGAGCGTCCATTTCGGATCGAGGGCGTCACCAGCGGAGAGCTCGAGGGCCGCGGTCGCTGGCGCCTGTTCGAGCGCGAGGGCGTGACGGCCGTCATCTACGAGTGGGACGTCTCGACCACGAAGCCGTGGATGAACCGGCTCGCGCCGCTGCTGCGGCCGACCTTCCGCTGGAACCACGACGCGGTGATGCGCGGCGGCGGGGAAGGGCTCGCGCGGCGGGTGGGCGGGCGGCTGATCGCGGCGTCCTGACGCGGGCGATCGGCGGAGCGCCCGCCGCGGCCGCCACGTGAGCGGGGTGCCGGCGATCGAGCCGGCCCGCGCGGCTCAGGCGCCTTCGTCCGGCCCCGGGAACTGGTCGTTCGGTACCGGGTTGGCGTCCTCGCGGACCGACGGCGGATCGACGTTGACGTCCACCAGCAGACAGAAGGCCTGGGTGCGGTCGTCGAGCGCGATGCAGGTGCGAAAGAAGCCGTCCCCGAGGCGGATCGTGTTGGCGGTCTGGAGGTTGCGACGGACCTCCTCGCTGCCGTGCGCCTCGACGTAGCTCTGGACGATGCGCGCGTTCTCCTCGGAGGCGTCGGTCTCCGAGACGATCACAGGTTGGAGCGCGAGGCTCGACACGAGCAGCGCCACCGCGCCGACACAGAGGAGCGCGGTGCCGGTGCGGTCGTGCACCACCTCGACCGGCAGCGCGGCCTCCCCGGCTACGGCCTCGCCGCGGCGCTGGCGCTCGACGAGCCGGCGCGCCAGCCACGGCGCGATGAGCCCGACCAGGAGAAGGTTCCCGAACGAAGCGAGGATCACGCCGAGGAAGACGTCCACGTCCTCGCCGGTCGGCGACAGCAGGTGGATGATGAATCCGTCGGCGAGCGTGAGCACGGCGAACACGGGCCACTGCCACGCCCCACGGAGCCGCCAGCGAAGCCGGCGGGTCCAGAATCGCTCCTCGGAGCTCACCGGGCGAGAGCCTAGATGGCGCTCCGCGCCGGATACCATCGGTGTCGTGCAGCGCGCCCCACGCCCCGCCTCGGAGGAACTGTGGGTGACCCAGCTCGGACGGCTCCCCTACGAGGAGGCTACGGCGCTGCAAGCGCACGTACGCGCGGCGCGGATCGCCGGCGAGATACCCGACGCGCTGCTCCTGCTCGAGCACCCGCCCGTCTACACCAAGGGTCGACGGACCGCCTCGAGCGACCTCCCGATGGGCGAGGACTGGTATCGGATGCAGGGGATCGAGGTCTGCGCGACCGACCGCGGCGGACGCGTGACCTATCACGGCCCCGGGCAGATCGTGGGGTATCCGATCGTCGCGATCACCGACGTCGTGGGCTACCTGCGCGCGATGGAGCGCGCCCTGATCCGGGCGCTGGCGGATGAGGGGATCGCCGCCGAGGTCCGCGAGGGCCTGACCGGCGTGTGGGTCGGGGAGCGCAAGATCGGCTCGATCGGCGTGCACGTGTCGCGCGGCGTGACGACCCACGGATTCGCGGTCAACGTCGACTGCGACCTCCAGCCGTTCGAGTGGATCGTGCCGTGCGGGATCGACAACGTCCGAATGAGCTCCGTGTACCTCGAGACGCGCCGGACCGGCGCGATGGCCTGCTTTCGCAAGCGCGTAGCGTGGCGCTTCGCCGAGGAGCTCAGGCTGCGCCAGCGGCTGGTGTCGGCGCGCCGTCTCCTGGACGCCGCCGGTCCCGAACACGAGCGCCCGACCGCGGCACTCGCCGGAGCCGCCCAGTGAGCACCACCCGCTCGCGGTCGAACCCCGGCGGCGCGCGCGTGCTCGACATGGGCGAGGTGCGCCCGTTTCG
>JBPCPH010000081.1:0-4564 GCA_050999415.1 Thermoleophilaceae bacterium | reverse complement strand
GCTTCATCCGCTTCTTGCCGGCCTTCTGGCGCTCGAGCAGCTTGCGCTTGCGCGACACGTCGCCTCCGTAGCACTTGGCGATCACGTCCTTTCGCACCGGCTTGACGCTCTCGCGCGCGATGATCTTCGAGCCGATCGCCGCCTGGATCGGCACCTCGAACTGCTGGCGCGGAATCTGGCGCGAGAGCCGCTCGCAGGTCGCCCGCCCGGCCGGGTAGGCCTTGTCCTCGTGGACGACCATCGACAGCGCGTCCACCGCCTCCCCGGCCAGCAGGATGTCGAGCTTCACGAGATCGGACCGACGGCTGCCGATCAGCTCGTAGTCGAGCGACGCGTAGCCTCGCGTGCGCGACTTCAGCTGGTCGAAGAAGTCGAGCACGATCTCGGCCAGCGGGAGGTCGTAGCGGATCTGGACGCGCGCCTCGGAGAGGTAGGACATGTCAACGTGCGCGCCGCGGCGCTCCTGGCACAGCTCCATCACCGCGCCGACGTGGTCCCTGGGGGCCAGGATCGTCGCGCGAATGTAGGGCTCGCGCAGCTCGGCGATCCGCCCGCGGTCCGGCATGTCCACGGGCGAGTGCACGTCGACCTCCGAGCCGTCGGTGAGCACGACCTCGTACTCCACGTTGGGCGTGGTCGCCAGCAGCTCGAGCCCGTACTCGCGCTCCAGCCGCTCACGCACGATGTCCATGTGCAGCAGGCCGAGGAAGCCACAGCGAAAGCCGAAACCGAGTGCCTGACTCGTCTCCGGCTCGTACGAGAGCGCCGCGTCGTTCAGCGCCAGGCGGTCGAGCGCGTCGCGAAGGTCGGCGAAGCGGTCGGTGTCGACAGGGAACAGGCCGCAGAAGACCATCGGCTTGACCTCGCGGTAGCCCGGCAGGGGCTCGGCCGCGGTCCGACCCGGGTGGGTGAGCGTTTCGCCGACCCGCAGCTGCGAGACGTCCTTGACGCCCGTGATGACGTAGCCGACCTCGCCGGCCGCGAGCGACTCGACCGGCCTCATCGCGGGTGAGAAGAAGCCGATCTCGTCGATGTCGGCGCGCGTGCCGGCCTGCATCGCCAGAAGCGGCTGACCGCTGCGGAGCTCTCCGTCGACCACCCGTACGTAGGCGACGACGCCGCGGTACTGGTCGAACTGGGAGTCGAAGATCAGGGCACGCGCCGGCGCCTCGGGGTCGCCTTTCGGTGCGGGGACCCGCTGCACGATCGCCTCGAGCATCTCCTCGACGCCCTCGCCGGTCTTCGCGGACATCCGCAGGACGCCGTCCGGCGCCTCCCCGATGAGCTCCGACAGCTCGCGTGCCACCCGCTCGGGCTCCGCGCCCGGGAGGTCGATCTTGTTGACCGCCGGGATCAGCTCGAGCCCGGCATCCACGGCGAGGTACGTGTTCGCGATCGTCTGGGCCTCGACTCCCTGCGCGGCGTCCACCACCAGGAGGGCGCCGTCGCACGCCGCGAGCGAGCGCGACACCTCGTAGGTGAAGTCCACGTGCCCCGGCGTGTCGATCAGGTGGAGGCGATAGGTCTCGCCGTCGCGGGCCTCGTACTCCACGCGCACGGCCTGCGCCTTGATCGTGATGCCGCGCTCGCGCTCGAGCTCCATCGAGTCGAGCAGCTGCGGGCGATGCTGGCGCGCCTCCACCGCGCCCGTTCGCTCGAGGATGCGGTCGGCCAGCGTCGACTTCCCGTGGTCGATGTGGGCGACGATCGAGAAGTTGCGGATGTTGCGGGCGGGCGTTGCCACGCGATTGATTATGGAGGCGCGACGCGGGCTACCCGCGCCGCGGCAGCCGCTCGGCGACCAGCCGCGCGATCTGGCGTGCCTCGGGCACCCTCAGCGCGAAGACGATCGCCGTGTAGACGGCCAGCCCGGCGACGATCCCCGACCCCACCGACACCACCTGCGCGGCAAGCGAGCGGCCGAGCGCTTCGTCGAGCACGCGCCAGGCGAGGAAAGCCACCAGGGCGAGCGCCGCGGCGGCGACCAGCATGCGCACGGTCGCCGATGCCGTCTTCCGCGCCTCGACGCCGTCGAGGTCGCGACTCAGGAAGACCGCCTGCGCCACCGACAGGCCGATCGTAGCCACCACGGTGCCGAGCACCACGCCGGAGATGCCGAGCGGGCGGTAGAGAGCGAGCGCCACCAGGGCGTTGACGAGGAGGCTCGCGCCCGCCAGCGCGGTCGTCGTCCAGGGACGCTGCAGGGAGAAGAACGTGCGCGAGTAGAGCAGGCTCGCGCCCTGGAACGGCAACGAGAACGCCCATACCAACATCGCCTCCGACACGAGGTCGGTGGCCGCGGCCCCAAAGACGCCGCGCTCGTAGACGAGGCGCGTGATCGGCTCGGCGAGCACCGCGAGGATCGCCGCCGACGGGATCAGGAGCAGCCCGATCTGGCGCACGCCGTTCGCCATCGTCCTGCGCATGTCGTCGAGCGCGCCGCGCGCCGCGAACCGCGACAGCGTCGGGAACAGGATCGTGGCGATCGCGATCGAGAAGATTCCCTGCGGCAGCATGTAGATGCGAAACGCCTTGTCGATCGCGGCGGGCGCCTGCTCGGAGACGAGCGTGCCGAAGAACGAGTTCACGAGCAGGCTGAAGTTGATGAGGCCGAGCGTGATCGTGACCGGCAGCATGAGCGCGAGGACGCGCCGGACGTGGGGCGAGCGCCAGTCGAGCGTCAGCGTCAAGCGCCCCCCTCGACCGCGCAGCCACGGCGTGGGCAGCAGCAGCTGGACCACCGTGCCCGCGAGCACCCCGATCGCGTAGGCGTAGATCTGGTCCTCCTCGGGGAAGGCCGGGGTCAGGCCGACCAGCGCGCCGATGATCACCAGGTTCCAGGCGAGCGGCGCGAGCGCCGGCACGCTGAAGTGCTCGAACGAGTTCAGCATCCCGACGACCAGTCCCGACAGGCCGAGCAGGACCACGATCGGAAAGAGAACGCGTGACAGCGCGACCGTGAGGTCGCGCAGTGCGGGATCGTCGTCAAACCCCGGCGCGACGACCGGTATGACCGCGGGCGCCGCGAGCACGAGCAGCGCGGTGATACCGCCGAGCACCAGCGTGATGAGGAAGAAGAGGCTCGATGCGACGCGGAACGCCTCCCGGCGCTCGCCGCGCTCAAGCAGGTCGGTGAAGACCGGGACGAAGGCGCCCTGGAGGGCCATGTCCGCGAACAGGGCCCGCACGAGGTTGGGCACCTGAAAGGCGATCGTGAAGGCCGACATCGTCCCCGTGACCCCGAAATAGCTCGCCGCGACGACTTCGCGTGCCAGGCCGGCGACCCGCGAGAGCCCGGTGGCGAACGAGAAGAAGGCCGTGCTGAGCGCGAGCTTGCCGCCGCGCCGGGGCGGGTCCTCGCCCGCCGACGTCGCGCGCGGACGACCCGGATCTTCGACGCGCGCGGCACCCGCGGAAGCGGGACGCTCGCTCGCCGGCGCGACGTGGCGCTGGTCGCCGGGGGCCACGCGCCCGCTATCGTTGGCCGCCATCCGGGGGCCGGCTCGTTGCCGTCTCAACCCGCGGACGCTCTGACATGGCAAACATCGCGTCACAAGAAAAGCGCATCCGCCGGGCGGAGCGCGAGCGCCAGGAGAACCGCCGCTACACGTCGGCGATGAAGACGTACTTCCACCGGCTCGAAGAGGCCGTGCGCGCCGGCGACGCCGAGCGCGCAGACACCGAGCAGCGCGAGCTCGCGTCGCGGATCGACCGCGCGGTGGTGCGCGGTGCGATGCACAGGCGAGCGGGCGCCCGCAGGAAGTCGCGCGCGGCGCGCCTGCGGGCCTCGCTCTAGCCGCCGCTTAGGACCGTCGCAGGGCCGCGCGGGGCGACTCATGCGGTCCATGCGGGCATAAACCGCCCGGATTGCCGGCCTGTCGGGCTGCTACCCGGCGGCGTTCGCCAGCGCCACCGAGAACGCGGTGTCCTCGTCGACGCCTCCCCCGGCGCGCGTGTCCACCTCCAGGTCGGCGAACGCGCAGAGCGCTCGCTCGAGGGCGTCGCGGTCGGCACCGCGGGCACGACCCATCGTCCGCTTGGCCGCGTAGGGCGAGAGCCCGATCGCCTTCGCCACCTGCCGCTCCGAGGCGCCCCCCTCGACGAGGCCCGCGGCCCGGTGCACCTCGCGCAGCCGGCGGACGACCGGGAACACGAGCCGTCCGGGCCGGTCCTCGCTCGCCCGCAGCGCTTCGGCGAGCCGGAGAGCTCCGGCGCGGTCGCCGTCCACGAGCGCGTCCGCCAGGTCGTAGGCGCCCGCCGTCGACTCGCTCGCTGCCAGGCGCCGCACCTCGTCCGCGGAGAGCTCCGTCCGCGGATGGGCGAGGACGGACAGCCTCTCGACCTCGCGTGCCAGCCGCGCGGGGCGGCGATGGCCGACCGCGGCGACGAGGGCCTTGGCGCCCTCGGAGTCGAGGCGGAGGCCCTCCGCCGCCGCGCGATCGGAGACCCAGCGCGGCATCTCCCAGGGCTTCGGACCCGGGTAGTCGCGCGCCTCGCCGCCCGCCGCGGCCACGGCGTCGGTGAGCCGGCTCGCCGCCTTTCCCCGCGCCAGCAGGACGAGCGT
>JBPCPH010000045.1:0-3411 GCA_050999415.1 Thermoleophilaceae bacterium | reverse complement strand
ACACGACCGGGTACTCGAGCCCCTTCGCGTTGTGAAGCGTCATCAGCGTGAGCACGCCGTCGTCGTCGCGGAGCTCGTCCTGGTCGGTGAAGAGCGCCACCTGCTGGAGGAACTCCTCGAGCGACGGACCCTCCTCGTCGGTACCGCCCGACGCGTCGTACTCGCGCGCCACGCCGACGAGCTCTTCCAGGTTCTCAAGCCGGCCCTGGGCCTCGATCGTACGCTCGGCCTCCAGCGCGTCGGTGTAGCCGGTCTCGCCGAGCAGCTCGTGGAGCAGGTCGCCCACCGAGCCGTGTTCGGCGCGCTCGCGCAAGCGCTCCATCGTGGACATGAAGCGCCCGACCGCCTTCACGGCGGCGGAGCCGAGCGCGGGGATGCTTTCGGGGCGCGCGGCGACCTCCCACACCGGCGCGCCGACGGTGTTCGCGTGCGACACGATCCGCGCCTGGGTCGTCTGCCCGATCCCGCGCCGCGGAGCGTTCACCACCCGCTGAAACGAGACGGCGTCCTGGGGGTTCGCTATCAGCGTCAGGTAGGCGAGCGCGTCCTTGACCTCGGCGCGCTCGTAGAACTTCGTGCCGCCGATCACGCGGTACCCGACGCCGTAGCGAACCAGCGTGTCCTCGAGCACCCGACTCTGGGCGTTGGTCCGGTAGAAGACCGCGACCTCGTCGCGCGAATGGCCCTCGTCCACGAGGCGCTCGATCTCGCCGGCCACGAAGCGGGCCTCGGCGTGCTCATCCTCGAGCTCGGCGACATGGACGAGGTCGCCGGCGCCGCCGTCGGTCCACAACGCCTTGACCTTGCGGCCGCGGTTGTTCGCGACGACGGCGTTGGCCGCCGAGAGGATCGTCTGGGTCGAGCGGTAGTTCTGCTCGAGCCTGACCACGTGGGCGTCGGGGAAGTCGTCCTCGAACTCGAGGATGTTGCGGATGTCGGCGCCGCGGAACTGGTAGATCGATTGATCATCGTCGCCGACCACGGCGAGGTTGCGGTGCTCCTCGGCCAGGATCTGCAGCCAGCGGTACTGCGCCCGGTTGGTGTCCTGGTACTCGTCCACCAGGACGTGGCCGAACCCGTGCTGGTAGCGCTCACGGACCTCGGGGAAGAGCTCGAGCAGGTTCACGCAGCGAAACAGCAGGTCGTCGAAGTCCATCGCGTTCATCGCATGGATGCGCTGCTCGTAGAGCTCGTAGACGTCCGCCGCCGTCTGCTCGAAGAAGGACGAGATCCGCTCGCGGTAGGCGGCGGCATCGAGCAGCGTGTTCTTCGAGTCCGAGATCTGCCGGCGGATGGCGCGCGGCGTGAATCGCTTCGGGTCGACGTCTAGCTCGTCCAGGCAACGCTTGACGAGCCGCAGGGAGTCCTGCTCGTCGTAGATCGTGAAGCCGCGGGTGTAGCCGAGCCGGTCGGCGCCGGCCCGGAGCATGCGCGCGCAGGCGGAGTGGAACGTCATCACCCACATCGCCTTCGCCCGCCGGCCCACGAGGCGCTCCACGCGCTCGCGCATCTCGCCCGCCGCCTTGTTCGTGAACGTGATCGCCAGGATCTCGCCGGGCCGGGCGCGGCCCGACTGCACGAGATGGGCGATCCGGCGCGTGAGCACCGCGGTCTTGCCCGACCCGGCTCCGGCCAGGATCAGCAGCGGCCCGTCGCCTGCCAGGACCGCTTCGCGCTGGGGCTCGTTGAGCCCTTCCAAGAGCGAGTCGTGGGTGAGTGTGGCGCTCACCCTGCCGAGGATAGAGTCGAGCCCGGCCGCGTCAGGGGTGTCGTACGGTGCGCCCGTGCGGCTCTGCGACGAGGTCCGGGCGGCCTGTGCGGGCCTGGCGGGCTCGGCGCGCTTCGTCTCCATCGACCTCGACCGGATCGGCTCGATCGAACCCGGTCCGGGGCCCCCGCTCGACCCCGAGCGCCACTACCTCGAGGGCTCAAACGCCGAGGTCGCGGCCTTCCTCCTGACCCTCGACGCGGTCAACTTCGGCTCGGGCTGGTTCCCCACCCTTCGCAAGCGACCGGGCATGTCCGGCTACTTCACGGTCGCCGCGGCGCTGACCGACCGCTTCCGCGCCGACGGCGCCTGGTCGGCGGCGGAGCTGCGCGGACTCGACCGGCGCTCGATGGCGCACACGTTCGGGCAGGACGAACGCCACCCCCTCATGCCCCTCTACGCCGAGGCGCTGCGCGACCTCGGCCGCTTCCTGGGCGGGCGCGAGCCGCTCGCGGTGGTACAGGCGGCGGAGGGATCGGCGGAGCGGTTCGCGGAGACGCTCGCCCGCGGGATGCGCTTCTTCGACGATCGCGGCTTCTACAAGCGCGCCCAGATCACCGCGAGCGACATGGCGCTCGGAGGCGTGGCGCACTTCAGCGACCTCGACCGGCTGACGATCTTCGCGGACAACCTCGTGCCGCATGTCCTGCGCGTCGACGGGGTGCTGCGCTACGACCCCCGCCTCGCCGAGCGGATCGACGCCGGGGAGCTGCTGCCTCCGGGCGAGGAGGAGACCGAGATCCGCGCCTGCGCCGTGCACGCCTGCGAGCTGGTCGCGAGCGAAGCGGGCGTGGCGGCGAGGACGCTCGACGGCTGGCTCTGGAACCGCGGCCAGGCGCCGCGCTACAAGGCCCGGCCGCGACACCGGACGCGCACGGTCTACTACTGAGGCGCTCGCCGGCTCAGCCGCCGGCCGGATCGGCGCCGCGCGGGCGAAGTGGGCGCACCTCGGCGGTCCGAGGGGCCTCGCGCCCGGTGGCGTCGGCCAGGAGCTCCTCGAGCTCGGCCACGCGAGCCGAGAGGGCGCGGATCGCATCCGCCACCGGGTCGGGCAGGTGCGCCCAGTCGGCGTCAGGCCCCTCGGGGCGGATTCCGTCGACTCGGACCGGATGCCCGGGGTTGCCGACGACGGTGGCGTGCGGCGGGACATCGTGGATCACCACGGTGTTGGCGCCAACCTTGGCGCAGTGGCCGACCCGGATCGGTCCGAGCAGCTTCGCTCCGGACCCGATCACGACCTCGTCCTCGACCGTCGGATGACGCTTGCCGCGCTGGAAGCCGGTGCCGCCCAGCGTGACGCCCTGGTAGAGCGTCACGTTGCGTCCCACCTCCGCGGTCTCCCCCACCACCACACCGGCGCCGTGATCGATGAACAGCGAGTCCCCGATCTTGGCGGCGGGGTGGATCTCGACGCCGGTCGCGACGCGGCTCACGTTCGCGACCAGCCGCGGCATCACCGGCAGCCCGACGTCGTGGAGCGCGTGGGCGACGCGGTGCGCGAGCAGCGCCTGCACGCCGCCGTAGGTGAGGAGGATCTCGACCCTGCCGATGCCACGCGCCGCGGGGTCGCGGTCCTGGGCCGCCGAGAGGTCCTGTCGCAGCTCCCGGGCGACGCGCGTGAGTGTCCCCAGGCCGAGCATCTA
>JBPCPH010000039.1:0-5342 GCA_050999415.1 Thermoleophilaceae bacterium | reverse complement strand
ACCTCATCCTGCTCGACCCGCCATATGATGCGGCTCGCCGCCTCGCCGGACCGCTGGCACAGCGGCTTCCCGACCTGATCTGAGACGAAACCCGCATCGTGACCGAATCCGACAAGCGCACACCGCTCCTGCTCGACCTGCCGCTCGAGCGCGAGCGCACCTACGGCGACACGCGCATCGCCGTCCACCGTGGAGTTTGAGAAGGTCGGCAGCGCCGTCTGCCCGGGTTCGTATGACCCGGTCACCTTCGGCCACCTCGACATCATCACCCGCACCGCCGAGGTGTTCGAGAACGTCGTCGTCGGCGTCGTCAACCTGCCGGTGCGCAAGGAGAAGACCCTCTTCAGCGCCGAGGAGCGGACCGCGTTCATCGAGTCGCAGGTCCAAGAACTGGGCAATGTGCAGGTGAAACCCTTTGCTACGCTGCTCGTCGATTTCGCCCGTGAGCACGGGGCAAAGGCGATCGTCAAGGGCCTCCGGGCGATCTCGGACTTCGAGTATGAGTTCGAGATGAACCAGCTCAACCGCAGAATGGCCCCTGACATCGAGAGCATCTACATGATGGCCGCGCCCCAGTACAGCTTCCTGAGCTCCAGCGGGGTCAAGGAAGTGGCCATGTTCGGGGGCGATCTGCACGGCCTGGTGCCCGATTCGGTGGCGGAGCGCTTGCAGGAAGCGCTCACAAAGTGACGAACTGAGGCCTGACCCATGGACGTTCTCGTACTAATCGACAAGCTGGACGACACCGTCCACAACTCCAAGCCGGTCCCGCTGACTGATCAGGTCCGCGTCGACAAGGAGGAGATCTACGACATCCTCGACCAGATGCGCGCCACGATCCCCGAGGAGATCAAGCAGGCGCGCTGGATCGTCAAGGAGCGTCAGGAGATGCTGGCCGAGGCCAAGCGCGAGGCCGAGCGCGTCGTCAAGGAGGCACGTGACGAGCAGTCGCGGCTGATCAGCGACGAGGAGGTCGTCAAGCAGGCCGAGCGCCAGTCGGAGGAGATCGTCGAGGACGCCCGCGCGCGTGAGCGCGAGATCCGCCTCGGCGCAGAGGACTACGCCGACGACATCCTCAACACGCTCGAGGTCAACCTGCAGAAGTTCACCGCCGCCGTCCAGCGCGGGCGCGACCGCCTTCAGGGGCGAGAGGACGCCGAAGTCAAGTAGCGCCGGCGGTACTCTCGGCCATGTGGCGCGCGGGGCCGATCTCTTCGATGTGAGCCGTCTCAGTCTCTCCTCTGGAGAGGCGGGCGCAATCCAGCTCGACGTGCCGCTGGACGAGCTCGAGTTCGGCGGCCAGCGCTACACGGTCGAGCCCTCGGAGCCGCGCGTGAAGCTCGACGCCACCCGCACGACGTCCGGCTATTCGTTCCGCCTCCGCTTTGCGACCCGCCTCCGGGGCCCCTGCATGCGCTGCCTCGAGAACGCCGAGGAGCCGCTGCGAGTGGATGATCGCGAGGTGGACCAGCCGGGCGGCGGCGAGGACCTGAGATCGCCCTATCTCGACGGGGACGAGCTCGACGTGCGATCCTGGGCCCGCGACGCGCTCGTGTTGGCGCTGCCGACCCAGATCGTCTGCCACGACGAATGCCTGGGTCTGTGCGCCGTCTGCGGCGCGAACCTCAACCGGGCGGACCCCGGCCACGGCCACGAGCCCGACCCCGATCCGCGCTGGGCGAAGCTGCGGGAACTGGAGATCGAATGATTGACCTGAAGCAGAAGCAAGCCCCGCTGAAGGAGCGCTACCGCGCTGACGGCTCGACGTCGCAGGTCACGCTCACCGCCCGCGCCAGCGAGCAGGACGAGCCCGTCAGCTGCAGTGTCGACCTCGGGCGCGCGATCCACGAGGCCGAGGCGCACGTCGGCGTCGGCGGTCCCGGAACCGCCGCCGGCTCGGGTGACATGCTGCTCGGCGCGCTCGCCGCCTGTGCCCAGCTCACCTGTCAGATGGTCGCTACCGCGATGGAGATCGAGACCGAGAGGATCGAGGTCAACGTCGAGGGCGACCTCGATCTGCGCGGGACGCTCGGGATCAACCGCGAGGTCACGGCCGGCTTCGGCGCGATCCGTCTCAACTTCGACATCGACGCCCCCGAAGCGACCGAGGAGGAGCTCGAGACGCTGATCGAGAAGACCGAGCGCTACTGCACCGTGTTGCAAACGCTCAACGAGCCGCCGGCGGTGGAGGTCTCGCAGCCGGCCTGAGCCCACCTTCTAGACTGCTCGCCCCATGGCCGTCCCCAAGCAACGCCAATCCCACGCACGCACGAACAAGCGCCGGTCAAAGCACAAGATCGAGGCGCCCGGGCTCGCGTTCTGCCCGCAGTGCCATGCGCCGCGTCTGCCGCACCGGGTCTGCAAGTCCTGCGGTACCTACGCCGGCCGCGAAGTGATCGCGGCCACGCCGGCGCCAGTGGACGAGTCCTAACACCCCCGCCCAATGATCGCCGTTGACGCGAACGGCGCCGATCGCGGTCCGGCCGCTGTCGCCGAGGGAGCACGTCAGGCCGGCGTGCCGGTGACGATCTACGGCCCCGTATCGGAGCTCGGCGAGGCGCCGGACGTCGTGGACGCCCCGGAGACGATCGGGCCCGATGAGCCCGTGACCTCGGTTCGCTCGCGTCCCGAGGCCTCGGTCGTGAGGGCCGCCCGCGCGGTCGCCGACGGGAGCGCCGACGCCGTCGTCTCCGCCGGCTCCACCGCCCCCGCGCTTGCCGCCGCGGTGCTGAACATCAAGCGCCTGCGCGGCGTCCACCGCCCGGCGATCGCGGCCCTGCTGCCGCTGCCTGGCGGCTCGACGCTGCTGCTCGACGCCGGCGCAAGCGCCGAGGCGAGGCCCGAGCACCTGGTCCAGTTCGCCTACATGGGGGCGGCCTTCATGGAAGCCGTCCACGGCGTCGAGCGCCCGCGCGTGGGCCTGCTCTCGAACGGCGAGGGGGCGGGCAAGGGGACGCCGGCCGTCGTCGCGGCGAACCAGCGTCTGGCGAGCGCGGTGAGCTCGTCGTTCGAGTTCCTCGGCAACGTCGAGGGCACCGACCTCGCGGCCGGCGCCGCCGACGTCGTGGTGGCCGACGGCTTCACCGGCAACGTCGCGCTCAAGACGATGGAGGGGACGGTGCGCACGGTGGTCGGGGCGATTGGCGACGCCGTCCGCTCGAGCCCGGTTTCCTCGCTCGGCGGGCTGCTGATCCGCGGCCGCGTGGGCGCGTTGCGAAGCGAGCTCGACCCGAACTCGGTGGGAGGAGCGATCCTGCTCGGCCTGCGTCACGTCGTGGTGATCGCGCACGGGAGCTCGACCGCGGACGGGGTGGCGCAGGCGGTCCGCGTGGCCGGACGCGCGGTCGACGAGCGGGTGGTGGATCGCACCCGCGCGGCGCTCGCGGCCGGCGATGCGCTCCGCTCCGCGCCCGCTGGTAGCGTCAGCGAGCAGCCATGACCAGGGACCAGGTGCTGCAGCTCATCCGCGAGCACCTCGCGGCCGAGCTCGAGGTGGACCCGGCGCGCATCGTGCCGGAGACGCGCTTCAAGGAGGACCTCGAGGCGGACTCGCTCGACCTCGTCGAGCTCGTGATGGAGCTCGAGGACCGCTACGGAGTCCGCATCCCCGACGAGGAAGCGGCCAAGATCCTCACCGTCGGTCAGGCAGCCGACTTCGTGGCGAGCCGCGCGCCGCAGGCGGCGCCGTAGAGCCCCTCTGAACGCGCCGTCCGAAACCCTTCGCGTTCTGCTCGACGCTCTACCGGAGGACCTGGCGCGCCAGGCGCTCACCCACTCGTCCTGGGTGGACGACCGGGGCCGCTCCTACGAGCGCCTCGCGTTCCTCGGCGACTCTGTCCTCAGCTTGTCGGTCTCGACCGGGCTCTACCCGCGCTTTCCGAGCTTCGGGGCCGGCCGGCTCACCAAGCTGCGCGCCCAGGCGGTGGCCCAAGACGCATGCGTTGCGGTCGCGGAGGAGCTGGGCCTGCCGGATCGGCTGCGCGCCGAGGCGCCCGCCGGGAGGGGGAAGCTGGCGAGCGCGCTGATCGCGAGCGATCGCGTGCTCGCCTCGATCTGCGAGGCGGTGATCGGCGCGTGCTACCTCGCGTTCGGCTTCGAGCGCGTGGCACCGGCGGTGGCGGCGGCGTTCGCGGACCAGGTCGCGGACGCGCTCGAGCACCCGATCGACCACAAGTCGGCGCTCCAGGAGCGGCTGGCCCGCCGGGCGGAGGTCGTCGGGTACCGCATTGATTCCGAGGAGGGCCCGCCGCATGACCGGCGCTTCCTCGCGATCGCCGAGGTCTCCGGGGAGGAGATCGGACGCGGCGAGGGAACGACGAAGAAGGGTGCCGAGCAGGCAGCCGCGGCCCGGGCGCTCGACCGGCTCGCGGGGGCCTCATGACCTTCCGCCGCGCGGTCGTCGCCACGGAGCGGCCGTCACCGCGTCGGCGCGATCAGTTGTCCGGCCTGTGCGCTGATATGCGCGTCACCATCCCCTGATGCACCTGCGATCGATCACGATGAAGGGCTTCAAGTCCTTCCCCGACCGCACCCGGCTCGAGTTCGCCGAGGGCGTGTCGGTGATCGTGGGGCCGAACGGGTCCGGCAAGTCGAACGTGACCGACGCGGTGCTTTGGGCGCTCGGGGAGCAGAGCCCGCTGGCAGTGCGCGGGCAGACGATGCAGGACGTGATCTTCTCCGGCGCGCCCGGAGTCGCGCAGCGCGCCGCCGCGGAGGTCGAGGTCGTAATCGACGACTCGGGCTTCGAGCTCGGCACGGACTTCGCAGAGCTGTCGGTGACTCGCCGGCTCGAGCGCTCGGGCGAGGGCGAGTACCGGCTGAACGGGGCGCGCTGCCGCCTGGTCGATGTCCTCGAGGCGCTCTCGGATACGGGCCTTGGGAAGGAGATGCACTCGGTCGTTTCCCAGGGCCGGATCGAGGGGATCATCCACTCGAAGCCCCGCGACCGTCGCGCGCTCATCGAGGAGGCTGCTGGTCTCGGCAAGCACCGAAAGCGCCGGCGGAGGGCTGAGCTGAAGCTCGAGCGGACCGAGGACAACCTCGCCCGGGCGCTCGACGTGGAGCGCGAGGCACGCTCGCGCCTGCGCCCGCTCAAACGCCAAGCGGAAGCCGCGGAGCTCCATGCGCGGCTCGAGCGCCAGCAGCTGGAGGCGCGCCTGACGCTCGCACGCGACTCGTCGCGCGTTCGCTCGGAGACGCTCGCTTCGGCGGAGGCCGCCGCCGCCGAGACGCGCGAGGCGCGCGCTTCGGCGGAGCGCCGGCTCACGCTCGTCGTCGAGCGGCGCCGCGCCGCGGAGGAGGCCTTCGCGGCGCACGGCCGCACCCGCGAGGTGCTGTCAGAG
>JBPCPH010000085.1:0-3205 GCA_050999415.1 Thermoleophilaceae bacterium | reverse complement strand
CCTCGACGACGCGACCGGAAAGCCCGGCGAGCATGTCTCGCCGATGGTCCGCCCCGCCCTTCTCCTCGGTGTGGGCGCTGAGGCGCGCGAACATCCGCGCAAAGACTGGGTGGTGCACCTTGCCGGTGTCGCCCGCCATCGCCCGTCACCCTAGCCAGGGGACGGCGCGCGCGCCCCTACAGCCTCGCGGCGACCTCCTCCGCGACGCGCTCCCCCGAGCGGACGGCCCCGTCCATGTAGCCGTTCCAATAGGTGGACGTCTCGGTCCCGGCCCATTGGATGCGCCTGAAGGGCGTTCGGATCGCCGGCCCCACGCCGGGGAGCTCCCCCGGGCCGTAGACCCCGACGGGGGCGCCCCGCGACCAGCGCGCGTCGGGCCAGTCGCTCTCGATGTACTCGCGCGGGTGCGCGGCCTGCCGGCCGAAGAAGCGGACGAGGTCCTGGACCACGGCGGCCCGCCGGCGGCGGCGCGAGCCATCATCGAACCTCCGCGCCAGGTCACCGCCGACGAAGCCGATCAGCACGCCGGGCCTTCCGTCGCGTGGAGAGTCGTCGTAGGTCACGTTGACCGGACCCTCGAGCGAGACCACCGAGCCCGTCAGGCCCTTGGCACGCCAGAAGGGGCGGTCGTATACGGCCGCGACCTTGATCAGCTCTCCCTGCTTGACCCTGCGGTCGAGCCTCCGGCGCTCGGGAGGGAGCGCCGGGCGGTACTCGATCCGGTCCGCCAGCTCGGGCGGGAGCGCGACGATCACGCGCTTCGCGCTAACCCGCACATTGTCCGAGACGACCGTCACGCCGCCGGCCTCCTGCTTGATTTTGCGGACCGGAGAGCGCAGCTCGACCCGGTTGCCGAGGTCGCGCGCCAGCTTGAGGGGGATGCGCTGCGCGCCGCCCGCGAAATGGAACATCTGAGCGCCGTTCTCGGTGTTGAAGTTCCGCTCGAACGTGCCCGGGTTGCGTTCGTCGCCCGACGCCGCGATGTAGAAGAGGACGAACAGGAGCGACAGCTCGCTCGGCTCGGCGCCGAAGATCGGGCGCGTCGCCACCGGCACGAGCGCGCGGAAGCGGGGGCTCACGCTGTTGCGCCGGATCCAGCCCTCGAGCGTCTGGCGGTCCCATTCCTCGGCGCGTGGCGCGCGCCAGGGCGCGTCGACCGGGACCTGCTTCGACATCTCGTTGAGCCGGGCCACGACCTGGGCGAGATCGGGCAGGATGAGCGGATCGGGCGGCGCCGTGCCGGTCGGACCGTCGCTCGGGTAGGTCGTGCGCTCGCCACCGGCGATATAGACGTTGTCGCCCCTGTTGTACGTGGGGATCTCCGCGACCCCGAGCCTTCGCGCGAGGCGGCGGATATGGCCCTGCGTGGGTCCTACGAACGTGCCCCCGCCGTCGGTGATCTCGCCGCCTCCGATCGGGTGGTTTACGACGCGTCCTCCGACCCGGTGGCGCGCCTCGAGCACGATCACCGAGTGCCCCGCCTTCCTCAGCTCGCGCGCGGCGGTGAGGCCCGCGAGCCCGGCGCCCACGATCGCCACGTCGGCCTCGCGCCGCCGCCGTCGCCGTCGGCGGCCGGCCTCCGCCTCGGGCACTTCCCCGAGGAGGGCGCCGGTCCCGGCCGCCAGCGATGCCCCAAGGAGCTGGCGGCGACTGATCGAAGCGTCTGACATCTGGCCCCTCCCTACCTCGAAGCCGGTGCGAGTGTCCCGAGCTTACGACCTCGCCTCGTCGCCGCGTCGAGCTTCCGGGCGACTTTCCAGCGCACCAGAAGCTCGGTGATCGATCAGTTCTTCTTGTCGCCGGACGGCTTGTCCCCGGAGGGCTTGTCCCCGGAACCCTCGCCGCTCGAGGGCTTGTCGTCCGACGGGCTGTCGATCGACCCCTCGCCGATGCGCAAGTCGACGTCGAGCAGCACGAGCGGCCACAGCAAGACCGCGAGAATCGCCGACAGGATCGACTCAAGCGAGTCGAGCCCTGTCAGGTAGTTGTTCGACTCTGCGACGACCACCCCGACGATGACGTATACGACCAGCAGCAGGGTGCTGATGATCTTTCTCATGGGCGGGAAGCTAACACCGATGCACGGCAATCCCCACTGCCCGCGGCGAAGCGCATCACGCTTGCGTCACCGTGTCAATCGGCAGCTCCTTGAGGCTCCCGTCGACGAAGAGGAGGTTGGCCTCGTCGTCCTTGCAGACGACCATGTCCGCCTCCCAATCGAGCGCCATCGCCGCTAGCTCGACGGCGGCGATGCGGTGGACGTCGCGAACGAGGCCAACGGCGAACAGCGAGCGCGTCTCGGTGGCGATTTCGCCGTCGCCGACCCTTAGGACGACTTGAAGCTTCTCGTTGACCGTGCGCGTGGCAACGGCTACGGCGATGTTCGCCAGGTCGCTGTCGGTCACGGCGGCGACCGCTCGAGCCCTCTCGAGCGACAGCCGCTGGAGCAAGGAGGGGTCGGCCAGGCGGCCGATCACGACGGGCAGGTCGAGCTCGTGCGCCAGGCCGACGGTCTCGGAGTCAGGGTGCTCCTCGATGGCCACCACTCCCACGCCGCAGCTGCGAAGCAGGAGACACAGGCGCAGGCCCACCTCCCCCAGCCCGGCGACCACGACGTGATCGCCTCTCGGCACTGCGCGACGCCCGAGCAGGCTCGTGAGCCGGCGGCCGACGACGCGCTCGACGAGGCCGGCGGTGAACGCCGCAGCGAACACCAGGCTGAGCAGCATGGTTACCGAGATGAACACCTTGAACCAGCCCGGGCCGGTCGCGATCGCTTCGTTCGGCCCCACCGTGACGACGGTCTTCGCCGCGCCGTAGAAGGCGTCGACGAACGACTGCGGAAGCACGATCATCGCGCTGAAGGTCTCGATCAGCTGCACGGTGATGATCCCGAGCGCCCCGTAGAAGAGCAGGCCGGCGGCCTTGTCATACGGCTGGAACACGGCACGCGCGAGCGACACGACCCGACGGCGCCTGACGGACGGGAGCGGCACTTCGGTGACGCCTTCTTCGTCCTCGCGCAGGCCGACCGGTCGGTCCCCGTCCGTCCTGACCGCGGTGAGCCCGCTATCGATGCAGGGGCCTGCCAGCGACGGAGCGACGATGTCGGCGAGCGACGTCACCCGGCAGCCCTCGATCTGCTTCGCCAGCTGATCGGCCATCGTCGGGTCGAAGATCGTCGCGACCATCGGCACTTCGCTGG
>JBPCPH010000052.1:0-6291 GCA_050999415.1 Thermoleophilaceae bacterium | reverse complement strand
GCGACAGCTGGCGGATCAGCTTCTCGGTGTCCTTGGCCATCGCGACCCAGAATATGGGCCGCGCAGCCGCGCGCTTGGCGTCGAAGGCCCGGGCGGCCGGCGGAAGCTCGCTAATTGCGAAGGTTGGGGATCTCGTCGCCTGGGACGGGCCGAGCGGCTGCCGCCCCGAGGACGTGGTGACCCAAACTCACGAAATAGAGCCGCTTCGGTGACCACGTAGCGGCAGGGGTTACAGATTTGCGCGGTGTGGGCCGGGGGGACACGATGATGTGACGCGGGAACACATCGAGCGCAGGCAGCCGTTCCGCCGACCCTGTCACGATGCTTCGAGCGGTGCTGGAGGACCGAGATCGCGAGCGCCATTCGAGGCCGGCGCTGCGCCGGCTGCGGCGCTCACGCGCGGCGCTTGCGGCGGCGATCGCGCTCGCCCTGATCGTCGGCGCCTGCCTCGCGGCGCCTTTGTGGGCCAACCACGTGGCGGGCACCGGGCCCGACGCCAACCACCTGACCGACACGGTGACTGTGGACGGCGAGGAGCGCGACGTCGTCTCTATCGACGGCGTGCCGATCGGGCCGACCTGGCAGGGGCGCTACTTCCTCGGCGCCGATGCGAACGGGCGCGACGTCATGGTGAGGCTGCTCTACGGTGGGCGCAACTCGCTTCTGATCGCGCTCGCGGCGTCCGCGCTCTGCCTCGTCCTCGCGGTCGCCGCCGGCCTGGTCGCCGGCTACATGCGCGGGTTCGTGGACGCAGCCATCAGCGCGGCGCTCGACGTCCTGTGGTCGTTCCCGGTCGTGATCCTCGGCGTGGCGCTCGGCGTGGCGCTCGCGCTGGGCGGCCTCCAGATCGGTCCGGTCGTGATCGACGGCGGCTCGCTCCTGATCCCGATTCTCGTGATCGGCGTCGTGTTCGTCCCCTACGTGGCGCGCCCGATCAGGGCGCAGGCCCGATCCCTTCGCGAGCGCGAGTTCGTGGACGCCGCGCGCGTGTCTGGCGCGTCGTCGGCGCGGGTCATGCTCGGGGAGCTGCTGCCGAACCTCACCTCGACGATCGCCGTGTTCGTGGCGCTGCTCGTGGCCAACACGATCCTGCTCGAGGCGGCGTTGTCGTTCCTCGGCGCTGGAGTCCAACCGCCGACGCCCTCGTGGGGCACGATGATCCGCGATGGCGTGGACCTGCTCACGAGCGCGCCGCATCTCGCGCTCGCGCCGGGGATCGCGGTCGTGGCGACGGTCCTCGCGGTCAACACGCTCGGCGACGCCGTCAGGGACGCGCTCGACCCGCGCGCCCCCGTGGGCCTCGAGCGCGAGGCCGAGAGCCGAGCCGAGGCGGCGAGCCGGGCCCGCACGCCTGCGGGAGGCTCGTCGTGACCCGCTTCGCGGCGCGCCGGCTCGCGGCGATGGCGCTCGTCCTCGTTGCCGTCTCCTTCCTCACGTTCCTGATCTTCAACGTGATCCCGAACGGTGACCCGGCGGTGCGGATGGCCGGCCGCGCAGCGACCGACGCCCAGATCGAGGCGATCCGCGAGGACTGGGGCTTCGACCGGGGGATCCTCGTGCAGTACGCCGAAACCATGGAGAAGCTGTTCACCGCGGACCTCGTCTCCTATTTCACGCGCGACAACGTCGTGGACGAGATCGTCGCTCGGTCGCCGCGGACGCTCGCGCTCGCGGTCGGGGCCGCCGTGCTGTGGATGGTCGGCGGCGTCGCGGTCGGGATGTACGGCGCCGTGCGGGCCGGCGGTCGGGCCGACCGGGCGGTCACGGCGCTCGCGCTGGTCGCGGTGTCGGTTCCAGTCTTCTGGCTCGCGGCGCTCGCGAGCAACTACCTCGGCTTCCGCCTTGGCGCGTTCCCAAACGGCGGCTACGTCCCGTTCGCCGAGGATCCGCTCGACTGGGCGCACCACCTCCTCCTCCCCTGGGCCGTCCTGGCGCTCGGTATCGGGGCGCTCTACTCGCGGATCATGCGGGCCAACGTGCTCGACACGCTCGGGGAGGACTACGTCCGCGCGGCGCGCGCGAAGGGGATCACCGAACGTCGCGTGCTCTCGCGGCACGTGCTTCGTAACTCGATCCTGCCGCTCGTCTCGTTGTGGGGGCTCGACTTTGCCGCCGTCGTGGGCGGTGGGGCGATCCTTGTCGAGTCGATCTTCGACCTCGACGGCGTCGGCCAGTACGCGGCCTCCGGGATCGACTCGCTCGACGTCCCGGTCGTCCTGGGGGTCACGCTGTTCGCCGCGTTCTTCATCGTGGTGCTGAACGCCATCACCGACATCGCCCAGGCGGCGCTCGATCCGCGGGTGGCCGGGGAGTGAGCGCGCCCGGAGCGCGGCCCGGCGATCCGGCGCCGACCGGCGCGCAGCCGCTCGCGGTCGAAGGTCTGAGGGTCACGCTGTCGAGCGGAGGCGAGGAGCTTCGCGCGGTGGACGACCTCTCGCTCGAGCTGCGGCGAGGGGAGGCAGTCGCGCTCGTCGGCGAATCCGGCGCCGGGAAGTCGATCACGGCCGTCGCGCTGCTCGGGTTGACGCCGCCCGGCGCCCGTGTCGAGGGGTCGATCAAGCTCGACGGAGCGGAGCTGGTCGGTGCGCCCGAGCCCAAGCTGCGGCGCGTCCGAGGACGGCGGATCGCGATGGTCTTCCAGGACCCCGCCACCGCGCTCGACCCGGTGCAACGCGTCGGGCGCCAGGTCGCTGAACAGATCGAGGCGCACGAGGACGTGTCGCCCGCGGCGGTCGAGCGGCGCGTCGTCGAGCTGTTCGAGGAGGTGAGGCTTCCGCGCGCCGCCGAGGTCGCCCGGCGCTATCCGTTTCAGCTCTCCGGTGGCATGCGCCAGCGCGTCGCGATCGCCGCGGCGATCTCCTGCGGCCCCAGCGTGCTCGTGGCCGACGAGCCGACGGCTGCGCTCGACGCGGTCGTCCAGGCTGAGGTCCTCCGGCTACTCGACGAGCTGCGCCGCGATCGTGGGATGGCGCTGCTGCTGGCGACGCACGACATGCGCGCGGTCGCGAGCGTCGCCGATCGCGTGGCCGTGATGCGCGTCGGGCGGATCGTCGAGGACGGGCCGGCCCACGAGGTTCTGGGGCGGCCGCGCGAGGAGCACACGCGCGCGCTGCTGCGGACGCCCACGGCCGCAAGCGCCGCGCGCGGGGCGAGCGCGCGCGCCGCAGAGCCGGCGCTGCTCGAGGTCAGGGACCTCGAGGTGAGCTTTCGGCCCAGGCGATCGATTTTCGCTCGCAACGGGGCTCAGCAGCCGGTTCGGGCGGTCGACCGAGTCAGCCTCGACGTGCGCACCCACGAGACACTCGGACTCGTCGGAGCTTCGGGCTCCGGCAAGACGACGCTCGCCCGGTCGATCCTGCGCCTCGTCGAGCCGAGCTCCGGCTCGATCCGGCTCGACGGTCGCGAGTTGACCGGGCTGAGCGAGCGCGCCCTCCGCCCACTCCGTCGCGAGGTCCAGGGCGTGTTCCAGGACCCGGCGGCGTCGCTGAACCCGCGACGGCGGGTCGCGGACATCGTCGCCGCGCCGCTCGTTCGCAACGGAGCGGGCCGCGCCGACGCACGGGAGCGGGCGACCGCGCTGCTCGAGCGCGTCGAGCTGTCCAGCGAGCACCTGCACCGCTATCCACACGAGCTCTCGGGGGGGCAGCGCCAGCGGGTGGGCATCGCGCGCGCGCTCGCGCTCGAGCCGCGTCTCCTGGTCCTCGACGAGCCCGTCTCGGCGCTCGACGCGCCGGTCCGGGCGCAGGTGATGGACCTCCTCGCGCGCCTGCAGGGGGAGCTGGGGCTGGCCTACCTGCTGATCTCGCACGACCTCGAACTGGTCGGACGCGTCGCGGATCGGGTCGCCGTGATGGACGCGGGAGCGCTGGTCGAGGAGGGGACGGCGGGCGAGCTCGTCGCGAAACCGTCGCACGCGGCCACCCGGGCGCTCGTGGCGGCGGGCTACGCCGCGGTGCGCGAGGCGAAGTAGGCCGAGCCGGACAGCGCCCGGTCGAAGCTCGACCAGCGCTCGCCGTTCTGGAGGCCCTTCTCCAGCCGGTCGAAGCTACCGAGGCGGCCGCCCAGATTGTCGATCATGTGCACGAGCGTGGCCTCGCGCGTGCAGGGCACGACCGGGCTCCCGTGCTCCAGCTGCCCGTGGTGGGAGAGCACGATGTGCAGCAGCGCCTGGGCGGTGTCGGGCGGAAACCCCGGGATCGCCTCGATCTCGCGCCGGACGAGGAAGTAGCCGAGCGGGATCTCCCCCTGGAGCTTGCCGGCGTCAGTGAGCTCGATGGCGCTTCCGTCCTGCTCGTAGGCCTCGATCTTCCCTATGTCGTGCAGGAGCGCTCCGGCCACCGCCACGTCGCGGTCGATGTCCGGGAAGGTGGCGGCCATCGCGCTCACCCCCTGTGCCACCGACAGGCAGTGCTCGAGCAGCCCGTGACGGTAGGCCTGGTGGTAGTACTTCGCGGCCGGGGCGTCGAGCCAGCGCCTGCCGACCTCCGAGCTCTCGCTGAGCAGGCGCTCCAGCAGTGTGCGCAGGTGCTCGTGCTGCGTCGTCCCGATCAGCTCCTGGAGGTCGGCCACCATCTGCCGGTACGGGAGCGGTGGGCCGTCGAGCAGGTCGCGCGGGTCATACTCGTCCTCTGCGGCGGGGCGCACCGAGCGGACGGTGACGCAGGCGCCGTAGCGCTGATCGACCTCGAAGCGACCGCTGACCCGGACGACCACGCCGGGGACGGCAGCCTCCCAAGCGGCCTCAACGCCGTCCCACACGACGCCCTCGACGGTGCCGGTCACGTCGCCGAGCCGGAGCTTCACGAAGTCGTCGCCGTTTCGCTTCTGGCGGCGCGAGCGGTCACGGATCACGAAGATCGCGTCCACCACCTGGCCGTCGGCGAGGTCGCGCGCGAAGACCTTCCGGCAGCCAAGCGGGTCCGGGCCGCCGACGTCGAGCTCCACCGCGAGCGGAGGTTGCTGCGCCTCGATCGGGGACGTGAGCGGCTGGGTCATGGAAGACCGCAAGTTAGAGTCGGGTGCGGACGGTCCTCGCCCCCCGAGAGCGTCATTAGGGTCCATGCGGATGAGGTCGGCCGTCGACGCCCTCGCCTGACACGGACCCACAGATGGTTCTTCCCTACACGGTCCTCGACGTCTTCACCCACACGCCGCTCGCCGGCAACGCCCTCGCGGTGGTCCACGAGGCGGACGGCCTCGACGAAGAGACGATGCAGCGCTTCGCGCGCGAGACCCGGCTCGCCGAGACTACCTTCGTGCAGTCGCCCACCGTGGAGGGCGCCGACTACCGCAACCGCATCTTCACGGTCCGAGAGGAGGTGCCATTCGCCGGCCATCCCTCGCTCGGGACGGCCGTCGCGGTGGCGCGCGCCCGCGGCGAGAGCGACGCGGCCTACGTCCAGCAGACCGGCGCCGGGTTGCAGCCGGTCGACGTGCGCGCGGACGGCGACCGGACCTACGCTTCGGTGCTGCAGGAGCCGGCGCGCTTCGGTGCCGAGGTGGATTCCGCGCCGGTGATGGCGGCCGTCGGCCTCGCCGCTTCGGCCGCCCACCCCGACCTCCCGCCGCAGGTCGTCTCGACCGGCCTGCCGACACTGGTCGCGCCGGTGGCCGACCAGGCGGGCGTGTCGCGCGCGATCCCGCGCTTCGAGGCGATCGACGCGCTGCTCGAGCCGCTCGAGACCCAGAACCTCTACCTCGCCCACCACGACCCGGCGTCCGGGACCGCCCGGGCGCGCATGTTCTCGCGGCTCGTCCAGGAGGGGGAGGACGCAGGGACCGGCTCCGCGGCCGGCCCGCTGTGCGCGTACCTCGCCGCGCGCGCCGGCCAGCCGCGGGTCGAGATCACCCAGGGCGTCGAGATGGGACGTCCGAGCCTGCTGGCGGCGGAGCTCGCGGGCGACCGTGTCCGCGTCGGCGGCGGCGTGGTCGTGATCGTCGACGGGTCCGTGCGACTGCCCTGAAGGGCGGCCTCACGTTCGGAGCGCCTCGACCGTTCCATATGAGAAGCCGATGACAGCGCCGCCCGCCACAAAATGACAATCCGACCAGCGCCGCCGCCGTTCCAGGCGTTCCTCGACGAGCACCGCTCGGCGGTGCTGGCGTTCCTGCTCGCGACGGTGGGGCCGGTGGAGGCGGACGACTGCTTTCAGGAGACCTTCCTTGCGGCGCTGCGCGCCTACCCGGACCTCCGCGACGGACGCAACCTGCGCGGCTGGGTCATGACGATCGCCCATCGCAAGGCGATCGACGCGGTACGGGCGCGGGCTCGACGGCCGGTCCCCTCGGAGG
>JBPCPH010000022.1:0-15230 GCA_050999415.1 Thermoleophilaceae bacterium | reverse complement strand
GTCGGCGCGGAGCTGGCGCACGACGCGCTCGAGCGCGGTGTGCGGATCCTCTGCACCACGGAGGTGAACGAGGTGGCGAGGCGCTTCGAGCTCGACGCCCGCCGGGTGCGGCTCCTGCCCGCCGGCATCCTCGTCCTCGAGGCGCTGTCGGACACCCTCGGACACCCGCTCACGATCGGCGGCGGCGGGTTGCGCGAGGGCGTGATAATCGAGATGGTCGCGGGGAGCTGATGGCCTGATGGCCAAGGCGCGCGCGATCTCGGGCGTCGCCCCGGACAGCAGCTTCCGCGAGGCGGCGGCCGACGCGGTGGAGGTCCGCACGGAGGAGCTGTTCTCGTTCTCTGAGGGGGTGCTCGACACCGGCGACGTCGAGCGCGTGCACGACATGCGCGTGGCCAGTCGGCGGCTGCGCGCCGTGCTCGAGGTCTTCGCGCCCTGCTTTCCCAAGAAGGAGCTGCGACGGACGCTGCGCGAGGTCAAGGCGCTGGCCGACGACCTCGGTGAGCGCCGCGACCCGGATGTGGCGATAGCGGCGCTCGAGCGGGTCGGCGCCGGTCTCGCTGCGCCGGATCGCCCGGGCCTCGACGGGTTGATCGCCGAGCTCTCGGAGCGCCAGCAAAGCGGCAACACGCTGCTGGCTCGTCGCCTCGAACGCGTGGAGGAGATCGACCTGCGGGCACGCCTGCTGGCGCTGGCGGCGGCCACGAGGACGGCGTGAAGGCGCGAAGGGTCAAGGGGCTCGACCCGGACGGGTCGCTGGCAGAGAACGCCCTGCGGATCGCGCACACGCGCCTCGAGGAGCTCCACTCGTTCGCCAGTGCCGCGCGCGACCCGGAGAACGTGACCGCGCTCCACGACATGCGGATCGCCGCGAAGCGGGTCCGCTACCTGCTCGAGCTGGTGGAGCCGTGCCTGGGGCAGCCCGCGAAGCGCGGCGCGAAGCGCGCGAGGGCGCTCCAGACTCTGCTGGGCGAGATCCACGACTGCGACGAGATGCTGCCGCTCGTGCGCGCGCACGTGAAGCGGCTGCGCGCCGAGGACGCCACCGCGATCCGAGCCGGCGCGGGCGAGCGCGCCACGGACCTGGACCCCGACGCGGCGCGCTCCGCGCCGAATCGCACGCGCTATCGGGGCCTCGAGGCGCTCCACGCCTACCTGCGGGCTCGGCGCTACGTGCTGTATGCGCGCTTCGTGCGCGAGTGGGCCGACCTCGAGCGCGACGGCTTTCGCGAGGCGCTCGAAGCCGACCTCGCTCGCGCCGCCGGCGCTACTATGAAGGCCGGCAGCGAGGAGGGGGTCCGCGCGAGCTGAACATGCCGCACGGTGCTCACAGCCAGACCGAGGTCGCAGAGCGACCGGCCGACGCGCCCGACTCGGGCGAGGCGCCGCAGCGAGAGGCCCCGTCGCTGGACGCGCCCGAGCTCTACACCAACCGCGAGCTGTCGTGGCTGGACTTCAACGACCGCGTGCTCCAGCTCGCCGAGGACGAGTCGGTGCCGCTGCTCGAGCGACTCAAGTTCATGGCGATCTACGCGTCGAACCTGGACGAACACTTCATGGTGCGGGTCGCGGGCCTCCACGACCAGGTCGACGCCGGCATCGACGTGCGCGGGCCCGACGGCCTCAGCCCGTCGCAGACGATCGACGATATCGCCGAGAGGGTGCGCGAGCAGGGGCACCGGCACTCGCGGCAGTTCGCGGAGGAGCTGTGCCCCGCGCTCGCGCACGAGGGCATCAAGATCGTCTCGTGCGACGACTGCAACGCGCCCGAGCTCGAGGCTCTCGACCGCCGCTTCCACGAGCAGATCTTCCCTGCGCTGACGCCGCTCGGCGTGGGGCCGGGGCGCCCCTTCCCCTACATCTCGAACCTTTCGCTGAGCCTGGCGGTGTGGCTGCGCGACCCGGTCTCGGGCGCCGAGAGCTTCGCGCGCGTGAAGGTTCCCAAGGAGGTGCTCCCGCGGTTCGTCGAGATCGAGGGCGGCACGTTCGTCTCGCTCGAGAGCGTGATCGCGCGCCACCTCGGCGAGCTCTTCCCCGGCACGGAGGTGGTGAGCCACGACGTCTTCCGCGTGACCCGCGACGCCGACTTCACCGTGTCCGACGAGGCGGACGACCTGGTTCGCGCGGTCGAAGACGAGCTTCGCCGCCGTCGCTTCGGGGAGGTCGTCCGGCTCGAGGTCGGGTCCGGGATGGCGCCCGAGATGCGGGCGCGACTCGTCGGGTGGCTCGACGTGGAGGAGCGCCAGGTCTACGACGTGGACGGGCTACTCGACATGACCGACCTGTGGGAGGTCTACGACGTCGACGGTCACCGCAAGCTTCGCGAGCGCCCGTGGACGGCCGTCTCGCGACCGGCCTTCCAATCCGACGACCGTGAGAAGGCGGACGTGTTCGAGGCGATGCGCGAGGGCGACCTGCTCGTCCACCACCCCTACGACTCGTTCGGCTCCAGCGTCGAGCGCTTCCTCCAGCAGGCGGTCCGCGACCCCGACGTGCTGGCGATCAAGCTGACGGTCTACCGGACCGCGGATGACTCGGCGCTGGTCCCGTTGCTGATCGAGGCTGCCGAGCAGGGCAAGCAGGCGGTGTGCATGGTCGAGCTCAAGGCGCGCTTCGACGAGCGCCGCAACATCGAGTGGACGCGCGCCCTGGAGGAGGTCGGGGCGCACGTCGTACACGGGCTGCCCGGTCTCAAGACCCATGCGAAGTGCCTGCTCGTGGTGCGCCGCGAGGGCCGCGGCGTCCGCCACTACGTCCAGATCGGCACCGGCAACTACCACGCCAAGACCGCCCGCCTGTACGAGGACTTCGGCCTGTTCACCACCGACCGCGAGATCACGGCGGACGTAGCCGACATGTTCAACCTGCTCACCGGTTTCGCCAGGCCGGCCAAGTTCCGCCGTGTGCTGGTGGCGCCCGAGTACCTTCGCGACGCGCTGCTGGAGGAGATCGAGGCGACGGTGGCGACGCACCGCGAGGGCGAGCCGGCGCGAATCGCCATGAAGATGAACGCGCTCGTCGATCGCCGCTGCATCCGCGCGCTGTACGAGGCGTCGCAGGCCGGGGTCCAGATCGACCTGGCCGTGCGCGGGATCTGCTCGCTGATGCCGGGCGTGCCGGGCGTGAGCGAGACGATCACCGTCCGGTCGGTCGTGGGGCGCTTCCTCGAGCACTCGCGGATCTACTCGTTCCGGCGCGGCGAGGAGACGAGCTACTACATCGGTTCCGCCGACCTCATGCCGCGCAACCTCGACGATCGCGTCGAGCTGCTCGCGCCGGTGTCCGACCCGGCGCTTCGATCGGAGCTCGACGACACGCTCGAGCGCTGCCTGGCCGACGACACCTTCTCCTGGGAGCTCGGGCCCGACGGGGACTGGACGCGCCGGGCGGGCGGGGAGCGCTCGGCCCAGGAGGGGCTGATCGAAGCGGCAGTCGAACGCTGGGCGCTGACAGAGCCCTGAGGTGCCGGCGCGGAGCGCCCCGCCGGCGCTGCCCGCCTCCGAAAAAGCGACGTGGCCCCGGAGGCCACGGCCCCGGAGCCACGCGCGGTAACGAGGAGGGGATCTCGTCGGTCGAAAGGCTGACGCCCGGCGATCAGGACCGTGTGAAAAGGTTGAGAACCGGCATCCCGGTGCCCGCGCCGGGGCGGCAGCTACGCTCGGGGCATGATCGTCACCGCCCACGCCGCCGACTTCGTGTCGCTGATCTTCTTCGTGCCGGTGGTGGCGTTCCTCGTGTGGCTCGCAGTCGACCAGGTGCGCACGCGCCGAGGCTCGCGTCAAGACGGTCGCGATGCCGGTCCCGACCTGCCGCGCCCCGACACGGACACCTGAGCAAAGCGGGTCGTCCGCTACCCTAAGTGCCCCTCTCGCGGGCGTAGTTCAGTTGGTTAGAACGCCGGCCTGTCACGCCGGAGGTCGCCGGTTCGAGTCCGGTCGCTCGCGTTTGCACGAGTGCCGCCGCGGGCAGATCAGCTGTCCAGCAGGTCAACCCTGACCCTCTCCACCGTGCCCGAGCAGCTGCCCATCGACCGCGAGCCCGCCCGAGCGGAGGCCGCGCGCCCGCCGCTCGAGCCCGCCGCTGGTCGGGGCGCCAACGGTCACCTGCCGCGGGCGGTCGGCCGCTCGCTCCCCCGCGCGCTGCTGCGCGAGGCGCGCCCGAAGCAGTGGGTAAAGAACCTGCTGGTGTTCGCGGCCCCCGGCGCGGCGGGCGTTCTTACCCAGGCGGACGCGCTCGCAAGCGCGCTGCTGGCGTTCGCCGCGTTCTGCCTCGTGGCCAGCGGCACCTACTTCTTGAACGACGCGCGCGACGCCGAGGCGGATCGCGCCCACCCTCACAAGCGTCACCGGCCGGTCGCGGCGGGGCTCGTCTCGGTGGAGCTGGCGCTCGGCTTCGGGGCGCTCCTGCTGGCGGGCGGGTTCGTCCTCGCTGCGGTCGTGAGCCTCGAGCTGCTCGGCCTGATGGCCCTCTACGTCGTGATCGGGGTGGCGTACACGCTGTTCCTCAAGCACACGGCGGTGATCGACATCGCCGTGGTCGCCTCAGGGTTCATCATCCGCGCCGTGGCCGGTGGGCTCGCGGTCGGAGTGCCGATCTCGCGCTACTTCCTGATCGTCGCGTCGTTCGGCTCGCTGTTCATGGTCGCCGGGAAGCGCCACGGCGAGCACCTCGACCTCGGGCCCGAGCGCGGCGCCGTGCGCGCCACGCTGTCCGAGTACTCGCGCGAGTACCTGCGCTTCGTCTGGACGATGTCCTCCGCCGTGACGATCACCGCCTACTGCCTGTGGGCCTTCGAGCAGTCCGGCGGGCCCGGGCCGCCGTGGTTCGAGCTCTCGATCGTCCCGTTCGTCCTGTTCGTGCTCCGCTACGCGCTGCTGCTCGGCAACGGCCGCGGGAGCGAGCCTGAGGAGCTGGTGCTGCGCGACCGCGGGCTCCAGCTGTCCGCGCTGGCCTGGCTGCTCGCCTACGGCACCGGCGTCTACCTCAGCGTCTAGCGTCACGTGAGCGCTGCTCCCGTCGTGGGCGACCTGCGGCTGCTCACCGGCTGGGGGCGGACCGCGCCGACCATGGCGACAGTGACCCGGCCGGCCGACGCGGCCTCGCTGCAAGCCGTGCTAGAGGCTGCTCCACCGCGCGGAGTCGTGGCGCGTGGCCTTGGCCGCAGCTACGGCGATGCTGCCCAGAACGCCGGCGGAGCGGTGCTCTCGACCACGGCCCTCGACGCGGTGCGGCGCCTCGACGTCGAGGCCGACCTCGTGACGGTCGAGGCGGGCGCGAGCCTGGCTTCGCTCAGCAGGCTCCTCGTCCCGCGCGGGCGCTTCCTGCCTGTCGTGCCGGGGACCGGGCACGTCACCGTGGGCGGGGCGATCGCCTCCGACGTACACGGAAAGAGCCACCACCGCGACGGCGGATTCGCGGCGCACGTGGCTTCGATCGACCTCCTGACCCCTGACGGTGAGCGGCGGCGCGTGAGCCGCGACGAGGACCCGGACTTGTTCGCTGCCACCGCGGGCGGCATGGGGCTCACCGGGGTGATTCTCGCGGCGACGCTGCGGCTGCTTCGGATCGAGACCGACCGGATGGTCGTCGACACCGAGCGCGCGAGCGACCTGGACGACGTCATGAGCCGGATGGAGTCGGGCGACGACCGCTACCGCTACTCGGTCGCATGGATCGACTGCCTGGCGCGGGGAAACCGGCTCGGGCGTTCGGTCCTGTTCCGCGGTGACCACGCGACCGCCGACCAGCTCGGGCCGCAGGCCAGTGCCGCCCCCGTGCTCGCCGCGCCCGCGGACGACGCGATCGGCGCCCCGCCGTGGGCGCCGCGCGGCCTGCTTCGGCCGGCCACCGTCCGTGCCTTCAACGAGCTTTGGTTTCGGCGCGCGCCGCGCGAGCAGCGTGGGCGGCTTGAGGGGATGCGGGGCTTCTTCCATCCGCTCGACGGCGTTCGCGGCTGGAACCGGCTCTACGGATCGTCGGGGCTGCTGCAGTACCAGCTCGTGGTGCCTTTCGGGGAAGAGCGGACCGTGCGCGCGGTGCTCGAGCGGCTCGCCGCCGCGCGCTCGCCGTCGTTCCTCGCGGTGATCAAGCGGCTCGGGCCGGAGGCGGGCCCGCTCTCCTTCCCGATCCCAGGATGGACGCTCGCGCTCGACGTCCCCGCCGCCGGCGGGTCGTTGGCCGAGCTCCTCGACGGGCTCGATGAGCTCGTGGTGGACGCGGGCGGCCGGCTCTACCTCGCGAAGGACTCGCGCATGCGGCCGGAGCTGCTGCCGCACATGTACCCCAGGCTCGACGAGTGGCGGGTGGTGCGCGACCGCGTGGACCCAGACCGCAGGCTGCGCTCCGATCTGGCGCGCCGGCTCGGGCTAGATCACTGATGAGGGACGCGCTCGGCCTCCCTCAGTCGGTGCTCGTGCTGGGCGGGACGTCCGAGATCGGCGTCGCGACGGCCGTCGCGCTCGCTTCGCGCCGCGCGCGGACGGTTGTGCTCGGCGTCCGAGACCCGTCTCGCGCCGAGGCCGCTGCAGGCGCGATTCGCGCGGCCGGCGCCACCACGGTGGAGGCGGTTCCTTTCGATGCCGACGACCCCGACTCGCATGAGCGCTTCGTCGAAGAGGTCTTCGCCCGTCACGGCGACATCGACCTGGTGCTGATCGCGTTCGGCGTGCTGGGCGACTCGGACCGCAGCGCTGCCGAGGGCGCCGCCGCCGCCGGCGTCGTCCGGACCAACTTCCTAGGGGCGGTTTCCGCCACTGTCCCGGTCGTCCGCCGGCTGCGCGACCAGGGCCATGGCACGATCGTGGTGCTCTCGTCGGTCGCCGGCGAGCGGGTACGGAAGTCGAACTTCGTCTACGGGTCGTCCAAGGCCGGGCTCGACGGCTTCGCGCAGGGCTTGGGCGACTCTCTGCGCGGCACCGGCGTCGACGTGATGGTCGTGCGGCCGGGGTTCGTCAAGACCAAGATGACGGCCGGGCTGGACCCGGCGCCCCTGTCCACGACGGCCGAGGCCGTGGCCGAGGCGATCCTCGGCGGGCTCACGCGCGGCGCCCATACGGTGTGGGTCCCGCGCGCGTTGCGGCTCGTCATGTCGGCGCTGCGCCACCTGCCGCGGCCGGTGTTTCGGCGGCTGGACATCTGACGCCCCCCGGGACGTGGGACCTTTTCAGCGCCCAATGGGTGCTCGAAAGGTCCCAGGTGGCCCAGGTCGCGGGGTAGGCGGGCACGGCCGCGGAGCGGCGCTCAGCGCTTGTCGCGCTGCGCCTCGGCCAGCGCTGCGGCCACGCGCTTCGAGCCGAGCCGTCGGTTGAGCGCCGCGACGAGTCCGGGTGCCGGTCCCGCGGCCCAGGCGCCCGCGCGCAGCGCGAGCGGCGCCACGTCGATCTCGGCGCGGCCGCGTTCGATGCCGCGCGCAACCGCCTCGGCGACCTGATCCGGCGATCGCAGCGAGACGCCGGGCGGCAGCGAGACGTCCGCGTCGGCGAACATGCCCGCCTCGGAGATGAACCCGGGGAAGACGGTGGTCACCCCGACGCCCGAGCCGAGCAGGTCCTCGCGGAGGGCGAATGCGAACCCGCGCAGCCCGAACTTCGTGGCCGAGTAGACCGAGCTGCCGCCGGAGGCCACCTTCCCGGAGAACGACGAGACGAAGACGAGGTGGCCGGCACCGCGCTCGACCATCGCCGGCGATATGGCCCGTGCGAGCTGCATCGGGGCGCGGAGGTTGACCGCCAGCGACCGGTCGATCTGCTCGGGGCTGAACGAGTCGAGCGTGCCGCTGGCCGGCAGCCCGGCGTTCGCCACCAGCACGTCCACGGGTCCGGCGCGGTCGACCAGATCGGCGACCGAATCCGGCTCGGCGAGGTCGCACACCGCGACCTCGACGCGGTCGCCGAGCTCGGCCGCCAACTCCTCGAGCGCGTCCCGGCGGCGGCCCGAGAGCACGAGCGCGGCACCGCGCCGGTGAAGCGTCCGCGCGGTCGCTCGCCCGATGCCGCCCGACGCGCCGGTCAGGAGCGCGCGGCGCCCCGCGATGCTCAGAGGCATCTAGCGGTCAGGAGCCGGTTCCCGAGTGAGTGGTGGTCCGTAGGGCGCTCTCCTCCGCCTCCTCGCCGCGCGGCTCGGGCAGGTCGAGCGCCGCCCGGACGATCCGGCTCTGCATCGCGATGTGGGCCGGCGGATAGCCCTCGCCGGGGCTGGCGCGCAGCGGACGCCCGACGTACTCGTAGACGACCCCGTCGGGGAGGATCGATCGCACGCGCGTCTCCATCACCGCGCGGGCGCCCATGTTCTGCGGCTCCTCCTGGGCCCAGACCACGGTTTCGAGCGACGGGTAGTTCGCCATCAGGGCCTGCAGCTCGTTGGTGGCGAAGGGATAGAGCAGCTCCACGCGACCGATCGCGACGTGCTCCCGCTTCACTCGCGCCTCGTGCTGGCTGAGGTCGTAGTAGACCTTGCCCGAGCAGAGCACGAGGCGGGTGACGCCCTCGCGGTCGCCCGCGAGCGACGGGTCGTCGAGCACCGGCTGGAACGAGCCCTCGGTGAGCTCCTCGATCCGCGAGACCGCGGCTGCGTGGCGCAGCAGGCTCTTCGGCGTCATCACGACGAGCGGTCGGCGCTTCTTGACCAGCGCCTGGCGGCGCAGCAAATGGAAGTACTGCGCCGGTGTCGTGCAGTTCGCGATCCGGATGTTGCCCTCCGACGCGAGGCTGATGAAGCGCTCGATACGGGCGCTCGAATGATCGGGGCCAGACCCCTCGTAGCCGTGCGGGAGCAGCAGCGTCAGCCGCGACGTGATCCCCCACTTGGATAGACCGGAAACGAGGAACTGGTCCACGACGACCTGCCCGGCGTTGACGAAGTCGCCGAACTGCGCCTCCCACAGCACCAGCGCCTCAGGGGCGTGGGCGCTGTAGCCGTACTCGAATCCGAGGCAGCCGACCTCCGACAGCGGGCTGTTGTGGAGCTCGAACGGCGCCTGCGCCTTCGTCAGGCACTGGATCGGGACGTGGCGCTCCCCGTTCTCCGCGTCGTGCAGCACCAGGTGTCGCTGGCTGAACGTGCCGCGCTCGGTGTCCTGGCCGGTGAGCCGGATTGGGACGCTCTGCTGGAGCAACGAGGCAAAGGCGAGCGCCTCGGCGTGGGCCCAGTCGACCGTGCCCTCCTCCTCGACCGTCTTGCGGCGCTTCTCGAGCTGGGGGCCCAGCTTGCGGTGGAGCGTGAACCCCTCGGGGGTCTTGTGGAGCTGGTTGTTGAGCGAGCGCAGCGTGTCCGCCCCGACCGATGTCCGCGGCTCCTTGCTCGGCGTGCGATCCACCTCGAACTCCCCGGTTTCGGGCTCGGGCTGCTCGATCGAGGCCTTGAGCTCGTCGTGCGCGTCGGCGAGTCGCTTGTGCGCCGCGCTCGCCATCGCCTCGACGTCGTCCTCGGTGACCACCTGGGCCTGGACGAGCCGCCCGGCGTAGAGCTTGCGCACCGGCGGGTGGTGGCTGATCCGCTCGTACATGTCCGGCTGGGTGTAGGCCGGCTCGTCCGTCTCGTTGTGGCCGTAGCGGCGGTAGCCGATCAGGTCGATCAGGGAGTCGCGCTTGAAACGGTCGCGGAAGGCGAAGGCGAGCCACGCGGCGGCGACGCACGCCTCGACGTCGTCGGCGTTGACGTGAATGATCGGGATGTCGTAGCCCTTCGCGAGGTCTGAGGCGTAGCGCGTCGAGCGCCCCTGCTCGGGGTCGGTCGTGAAGCCGAGCTGGTTGTTCGTGATGATGTGGATCGTGCCGCCGGTGGAGTAGCCCTCCAGGCCGCTCAGGTTGAGCGTCTCCGCCACGACGCCCTGCCCCGGGAATGAGGCGTCGCCGTGGATCAGCACCGGCAGCACGATGCTCGGGTCGTGGTGGACCTCGCGCCCCCTGCGGCTCGTCTGGTCGGCCCGCGCCCGTCCGACGACCACCGGGTTGACGTACTCGAGGTGGCTCGGGTTGGCGGCCAGAGTCACGTTGATGCCCTTGCCGCCACTCGTCCGGTAGGTGCCGGCGGCGCCGTGGTGGTACTTCACGTCGCCGGTGCCTCCCTCGGGCAGCGCCGTCTGCACCTCGAGGTTCTGCTCGCCCTCGAACTCGGCAAGGATCGCCTCGTACGAGCGGCCGACCGTGTGGGCCAGCACGTTGAGCCGGCCGCGGTGGGCCATGCCCAGCACGACCTCGCGGGCCCCCTCGGCCGAGGCCATCTCGATCGTCTCGTCGAGCATCGGCACGAGCGAGTCGAGCCCTTCGATCGAGAACGACTTCTTGCCGAGGAACGCTCGGTGCAGGTAGGTCTCGAGTGCCTCGACCTCGGTCAGCCGTTCGAGCAGCGCCCGCTTGCGCCCGGCGTCGAGCGCCGGGTGGAACGCACCCGACTCGATCGCCTGGCGCAGCCATATGCGCTGGTCGTGATCGGAGATGTGCTCGATCTCGTACGCGATCGTGCCGCAGTAGGTCTGCTGGAGCTTCGGCAGCGCGTCGGCGAAGGTCTTGCCCGGCACCGCGACGCGGAGCACGGAGGCCGGGATGGCGCGCATCTGCTCCTGCGACAAGTTGACGTTCGCGGGATCGAGCGCCGGGTCGCCGAGCGGCTCGGACTCGAGCGGGTCGAGGCGCGCCGCCAGGTGCCCGTGCATGCGGTGCGCCTTCACGATCGAGGTCGCTGCCTGGACCGCCTGGAGGAGCTCTTCGGGGGCGCCCTCGACGGCCGGCTCCACGCGCGCCGGCGCGGGCTCCGCGGCGGTCTGCGGCGCGCGGCTCGCAGCCTCCACCTGCGCTCCGAGCGCCGAGAACACGTCCTGGTAGAAGCCGTCGCCGCCCTGGAGCAGCTCGTCGACGCGAGCGAGGAACGAGCCCGACTCCGCGCCTTGGATCACGCGGTGGTCGTAGGTGCTCGTCATCGTCATCACCTTCGTCACGCCCAGCTCGCGCAGCCGGCCCGGGTCGGCCTGCGCCAGGCCGGGCGGGTACGCGATCGACCCGGTGGCGACGATCGTCCCCTGGCCCGGCATCAGCCGCGGCACCGACGCCACGGTGCCGATTCCGCCGGGGTTTGTCAGCGTGATGCCGGCCCCCTGGTAGGCGTCGGGGGGGAGGTCGCCGGCGCGGGCGCCGCCCACCAGCTCGTCGTAGCGGGCGGCGAAGGCGGCGAAGGCGAGCCGGTCCGCGCCGCCCAGCACGGGGACCACGAGCGAGCGCGTGCCGTCGCGGCGCTCGACGTCGACCGCGAGCCCGAGGCTCACGCCGCCCGGGTCGACCCGGAACGGCTTGCCGTCCGTTTCCTCGAACGAGTTCGTCATCACGGGCATCTCGCGCGCCGCCTGGACGATCGCCCACGCAATCAGGTGGGTGAAGGAGAGCTTCTTCCCGGCTTCCTTCAGCACGCGGCGGCGGTCGTCGAGCACGTCGACCGGGACCGTGCGAAAGCTGGTGGCGGTCGGCAGCGTGCGGCTCTCGTCCATGAACCGCACGGCCGTGGCCGCCGGCCCGCGGATCGGCCGCCGCTGCGGCTGCGTGGACGCCGCGCTCGCCGGCGCGCCGCGTGCAGCCGCGCTGTCACCGGCTCCATCGTCCTGAACTGCCGCCAGCACGTCGTCCTTGGTCACGCGGCCGCGGGGGCCGCTGCCCGAGACCGAGGCCAGGTCGATGCCGTGGGCTGCGGCGATCCGCTGCGCCACCGGGGTCACGGGGGCGTGGTCGCTCGCCACGGACAGGGGCTGCCCGTCTTCGTCCGCGGTCGCTTGGTCCGGAGCCGGCAGGCCGGCGGGGGCGGTGCCCGCGCCGTCGCGGCCGCCGGTCCGGGCACCCGCGGCCAGCGCGATGCGGCACATCGGCGTGCCCACGGGGACGGTCTCGTCGGACTGCACGAGGATCTCGACGATCCGTCCCGTCGCCGGAGCCGGGACCTCCGTGTCGACCTTGTCGGTCGAGACCTCGACGACGCCCTCGTCGCGCTCGACCTCGTCGCCGACTTGCTTCAGCCACTCGAGGATCGTCCCCTCGGTCACCGACTCCCCCATCTGGGGCATCTCGAGCTCGACGACGTCGGCATCGGCGTCGGTCACACCCGTGGGCCCTTGCCGCTCGCTATCCGAGCCGAACTCGCCCGGCGCCTGCGCCGCGGCCTCCTCGGCAGCGGCCCCATCCCTCGGCGCCGTCGGTCTAGCGTCGGGGTCGGAGTTCTCGGGCGCGCCGCCGTTGCCCGTGGCGGTGACGTCGCCGTCGCCGTCGGTCTCGATCTCCCCGAGGACCGTGCCCACCGGCACGGTCTCGTCGGGCTGCACCGCGATCGTCGTAAGCGTTCCCGCGGCCGGTGCCGGCACCTCGGTGTCGACCTTGTCGGTCGAGATCTCGACCACGCCCTCGTCGCGCGCGATCTCGTCGCCGACCTGCTTGAGCCACTCGAGAATCGTCCCCTCGGTCACCGACTCGCCCATCTGGGGCATCGTGATCTGGACGGTGGTCCGAGTGGCCATCTAACCGATCCCACACTCTAGCTACCCGCATCCGGGACGGAATCACCTGATCACGCGCTTGCACGGTCGCTACCGTGGCGCCGGTGACGACCGAGGAAGCCCACCGGCTCGCGCGCGAAAAGGGCGTGTCCGGGCCCCTCTACGCGTTCGTGCGGGTCGTCCTGACGCCGCTGATGCGGGGGTGGTTTCGGATGCACATCTCCGGCCGCGAGCACATTCCGCCGGAGGGCGCCGCGATCCTCGCCCCGAACCACAAGAGCTTCTGGGACTCGTTCTTCGTCGGGCTCGCCACGCCCCGCCACCTGCGCTTCATGGGCAAGGCGGAGCTGTTCCAGGGGCGATGGGGCCGCGTGCTCGTGCGCCTCGGGGCGTTCCCGGTGCGCCGCGGCCAGGCCGACGCCGAGGCGCACGAGACTGCCCGGGCGCTCCTCGACGCGGGCGAGTTGCTGGCGATCTTCCCGGAGGGCACGCGGGTGCGCGAGCCCGTCACCCTCGGACAGCCGCGGCGTGGCGCCGGGCGGCTGGCGCTCGAGGCGGGCGCGCCGCTCGTCCCGGCGGCGATCACGGGTAGCGACAACCTGTGGGCAGGGCCGTTCCCGAAGCCGAAGCGGGTCCAGGTCACGTTCGCAGCCCCGATTTCCGTGGCCGACATCGCCTCGAACCCCGACGAGGCCGGGAAGCTCGTCGAGGACGTCCTCTGGCCGCAAGTCGAGACCCAGTTCGGTCGGCTGCTTCTGCGCCCCGGCCTGATCGCCGCGCTGCTGACCGCGCTCGGCGTGGGGGGCGGGATCGCGCTGGGCCGCCGCTCGGGTGGCTCGAGCCGGCTCGAGCGCTTGGGCGAATCGCTGCCGCTCGGCCGCTCGAAGAAGCGCCGCTTCCGCTTCCTCAGGCGACGTAGCTAGCGCGCCGCGTCGGGCGCCTCGAACGGCACGCTCCCGGCGAGGACCGTGTCCACCTGCGCGCTGTGGATCACGCTTCGATCACGCCCGAGTGCCTTCGCCGCGAACAGCGCCCGGTCCGCCGCGTGCATGAGCTGCTCGGCGGTGCCGCCGTGGGTCGGAAAGCTCGCGATGCCGAACGACACCGTCAACGGCACGGAGGCGTCCGCCATCTGATCGCGCAGCCGCTGGCGCAGACGCTCGGTGGCGACCAGCGCCTGGCGCGCGTCGCTCTCGGCCATCACGAGCGCAAACTCCTCCCCGCCGAGCCGCGCGACCACGTCGCTCGAGCGCCGACCGTCACGCAGGCATGCGGCCACGCCGCGCAGAACGTTGTCACCGCCGTCGTGCCCGAGCGTGTCGTTGATCCGCTTGAAGTAGTCGAGGTCTGCGATCGCGAGACTGAGCGACCGCTCACCCCGTCGGGCGCGCTCGAGCTCGTGGTCGAAAAGGTCCCGAAACGACCGCCGGTTCGACAGCCCGGTGAGCGAGTCCGTGCTCGCCACCTCGTGCAGTCGCGCGATCATCCCGCGAATCCGCAGTCGCAGCAGGCCGATCAGCAGCGCGAAGAAGACCGCGGTGCCGAAGCTCACCATCCAGGTGAGAAGCGGAGCCGAGTCGTCCTTCACGGCCAGCACGGCGGCGAGCGCGACGCCGATCAGCAGGACCTGGGCTACCGCCCATCGCCACGGCAGGAAGTAGGCGGCGTACGCCACGACCCAGAGGTAGAAGTAACCGCGCACGCTCGCGCCCTCGCCGCCGAAGGCGATCCCGCTGGTCACGAGCGCGGTGCCAATCGCTGCGAGGACCGGGACCGCCCAGGCTGGGAGCCGATGACCGGCCGCCAGAAGTGCGAGCGCCACGGCGAACGCGACGAGCGACGTGGCCACGACCCCGATCTCGTCGAGTCCGGGCGGCGACGGGAGGAGGAGCGCCACGAGCCCGATCAGCCCTCCACCGCCGAAGAGGAGCGCGCCCGCGCGTGCCAGGGTGCGCCGGTCGCCGGCCCACCCGGGCCACTTCTCGGTTGCGGGGTCGGGCTCGGGGAGGCGCATCCGAGCGCGGATCCGGGGAGCTATCGAGTCGATCATCGCCTCACGCTGCCGCGGTTCGGCCCTCGCTTGCGCTGGCTTTCTCGCGATCGCGAGCATCGCGGTAGCCGCCCCCGTTGCGCCGCGACCGACGCCTTGGCGCCGGATCGGCGGGCGAAACCTGCGCAAACGCTTGCAATCGTCGTCTCAGCCACGGCGCGGTGATCTCCGGATCATCGTGGCCTGGCGATGCTCGCGCGCCGCCTCCCTGGGCGGAAGCGTGCCAAGCTCTGACTCCATGGTGACCGCCCCGACGCGCCGGCGCAAGTTCTGGGGATGGGGCTTCGAGGACCAGCAGCCGCCCCACGAGCAGGTCGAGGCGGCGGGCGCCGCCGCTCGCGCCCACCTCGGATTCGAGCCGACCGTCGTCGAGCGTCCGGCCACGCTCGACGACGTGAGCCTGCCCGCCGCCCGGCTCGAGCCACCCTCGTCGTTGCGCGAGGTGTGCGCGACCGACGCCTATGCTCGGGCGTCGCACGCCTACGGGAAGTCCTACCGCGACGTGGTCCGAGCGTTTCGCGGCCGCTTCGACCACGCCCCGGACGTAGTCGCTCACCCGCGTGACGAGGATCAGGTGCGCGCCGTGCTCGAGTGGTGCGCCGACGCTCGCGCCGCGGCGATTCCGTTTGGCGGCGGGACCAGCGTGGTGGGCGGCGTCGAGGCCGCGGTGGACGAGCGCTACGCCGGCGCCGTCGCGATCGACCTGGGGCG
>JBPCPH010000171.1:0-4428 GCA_050999415.1 Thermoleophilaceae bacterium | reverse complement strand
CCGCCGCGCGCCATCGCCTCGAGGTCGAGCGCCTCCTCGAGCGTCTGCTCGTCCACGCCCATCTCGCGCGCCACTTCGCGCAGGATGCGTCCTGACGACGCCGCCTCCTTGACGATCTCCGTCGCGCGGTCGTAGCCGATGTGCGGGTTCAGCGCGGTGGCGATGGCCAGCGTGGCCTCGGCGTGCGCGGCGCAGGCCTCCTCGTTGGCCTCGAGGCCCTCGACGCAGCGCTCGGCTAGCAGCAGACACGCGCTCGCCAGGATCGCGATCGACTGGAGCAGATTGCGCGCGATCAACGGGATCCGCACGTTGAGCTCGAAGTTGCCCTGCGAGCCGCCCACGGTGATCGCCGCGTCGTTGCCGATCACCTGCGCAGCGACCTGGAGCACGACCTCAGGGATCACCGGGTTGACCTTGCCCGGCATGATCGACGACCCCTTCTGAAGCTCGGGCAGCCTGAGCTCCGCCAGCCCCGCCCGTGGCCCCGAGCCCATCAGCGCGATGTCATTGGCGATCTTCGTCAGCGACACCGCGACGACCTTGAGCTGGCCCGACAGCTCGACGAGCGCATCACGCGCGCCCTGCGCCTCGAAAGGGTCGGCGGGCGCCTCGACGATGACCGCGGTCACCGTGCCGAGCTTCGCGCGCACGCCCGCCGCGAAGTCCGCATGGGTGTTGAGGCCGGTGCCGGTCGCGGTGCCGCCGAGCGGGATCTGCGCCACGCGAGGGAGTGCGCTCGCCACGCGGTCGCGGCCGAGCCGAGCCTGCGCCGCGTAGCCCGCGAACTCCTGACCGAGCGTCACCGGCACGGCGTCCATCAGGTGCGTCCGGCCGGCCTTCACGACGCTCGAGAACTCCTCGGCCTTCGCCTCGAGCGCGCCGGCGAGCCGCTCGAGCGCGGGAAGCAGCCGGTCCGACGCCTCTGCGAGCGCGGCCAGGTGGACGGCCGACGGGAACACGTCGTTCGACGACTGGCCCATGTTCACGTGGTCGTTGGCGTGCGCCTCGTCGCCGGCCAGCGCAGCGATCACCTCGTTGGCGTTCATGTTCGACGACGTCCCGGAGCCGGTCTGGAACACGTCGATCGGGAACTGGTCGTCGTGTCTTCCGTGGGCGACGTCGTCGCCGGCCGAGGCGATCCGCTCGGCGAGCTCCGTGTCGAGCAGCCCGAGCTCGGCGTTGGTCCGGGCGGCCGCGGCCTTGATCCTGCCGAGCCAGCGGATGACCGGCACGGGCACTCGCTCGCCCGATACCGGAAAGTTCTCCACCGCCTTGCGGGTCTCGTCTCCCCACAGCTCCTGGGCCATGCGCCGGCCGCCTCCTGACTCGGGTGATCGGACGCGGAGGCTAGTGGCTCGAGCCTCTAGCCCGACTCGCGGCCAGCGCGCTCGCCGGTGGCGAAAGCGTTGGATCTGGTGTCGACGCCCGAGAGCTCCTGCTCGACCCTGCGGGCGAGCTCGTCGTGGATGCCCTGGGTTCCCGACGCGCCCTCGCGAACCGCCCCCACGAGGTAGCCGAGCTGCACCGCCGCCTCTCCTCCGGGAGCGGCGCGAGCAGGCCCGGAGAGATCGGCGGCCGTCTCGGTGAAGGCGATCCCCATCGCCTGGATGTCGCCGGGATCGCCCGCGCGCGTGAAGCAGTCGGAGATCGGCGTGCCGTCGAGCGTCACCGGCTCGGGGGCGCTTCGAAGCGCGCGGCGGACGCTCTCGGGGGTGGACTTGCACGCCACCGGCACCGGGCTCTCGTCGGTCGTGCTGCACCCGGTGACGATCGCCGCGGCGACGATCGCCGTCACGCACGCGCAGCCTCGAGTCGCGCCGCCGCCGCTGACGCGCGACGCCGATCGAGCTGCCACACGAGCCACCGCGCGATCGTAGTGCCCTGTCTCGTCTGGCGGGATGTTGCGGGGCGGGGCACCAGACTCGGGTTGCAATTTGAGCGTCACCGGTTGAATAACCGGCCCGGACCAGGGAAAACGTCACTCAGGGAGGCGCACAATGAGTGGCATTCGAACCAACGCGGCCGCCGAGCTCCTCGGCGTAAGCCCCAACACGCTGCGAAGCTGGGAACGGCGCTTCGGCTACCCGCGTCCCCGGCGGACCGAGGGCGGCCACCGACAGTACGAGCTCGCCGACCTCGAGGCGCTGCGGCGAGCGCTACTCGAGACCCACAACATCTCCTCGGCGATCGAGGTCGCGCGCCAGCGCGGCGAGGGCCCGACGTCGCCGACGCGGCTGGTCGAGGCCTTCGACCGCTTCGACGAGCAGGCGGCCGACCGGACGATGGAGGAGAGCCTCGCGGTGCGCTCGGTCGAGCGCACGGTCGAGGAGCTCCTGCTTCCGTCGCTGGCCGGCGCCTCCGACCGGCTGGCCAGGGAGGCCGAGTCGGAGTTCGGCGCCAGGTGGGCGACCGGATGGCTGCACGCCGCTCGCCGCGTGGTCCCTCCACCCACACGTCCGGAGGCCGTCCTGATCTTCGACTCGAGCACGAAGCTCGACCTGGAGACCGTCGAGGTCCAGGCGCTCGAGCTCGGCCTGAGGAGGGCAGGCTTTCGCACCCTGCTGCTCTCGGTCGCGCTCGAGCGGGAGCGGCTGACGCGAGCCCTCCGCGGGAGCAAGCCCGCGGCGATCGTGCTGGCCGGGACGGGCGCCACCCTCGACGTCGTCGGTCGCATCGTCTACGCGGCGCGGCACGCCGGCTCGAGCGCGCGGGTGCTCGAGTACCGCGACGCGACGCCGGTCGCCGGCAAGCATTCGGTGCCCTCGCTGGGAGCCAGCCCGTCAGAGGCGGTGGTCGTGCTGCGGGACCTCTTCGAGGCTCCCGCAGCGCAAAGGCCGCGCCTCGTCGAGCGCGCGCCGGAGGCCGTCGAGGGAGCCGTCCGCGCCGCAGCCGGCGCCCGGCCCGGCGCCTAGCCACAGGTTGGATACACCGCCGGGCTCCGGAGCCGGCGGCGTCACGACCTGCCCGCGTCCCGGCGATCGGCCTCCGCCGGTCCCTCGATCGGGGCGACGGGCGTTGGCCGGCCTCCGATCAGGTCACCACGTCGACCGAGCTACGGCCCTCCTCGGCCCAGTAGACGTCTTCGAGGTGGAGCCACAGCGCGTACTCGTCGAGCGTGAGCCCGGCCCCGATGCCGAAGGCGACCGCCAGGATCTCGAGCCAGGGGCTGTCGGGCTGGAGCGCGAAGCCCAGGAAACCGGCTAGGAGCAGCGTCACGATGCCGAAGACCATGTGATGGATGTGGAGGCCGCTCCCGGTCTCGACGCTGCCCGGCCACCACGTGACCCTCGGGTCGCGCATGAGCCGCGTGCTCATTCGGATGAAGCCGAACGACAGGAGGAAGCCCAGCAGCAGCAGGAAGCCCGCGCGATGGCCGTCGCTCGTGAGGAAGTCGCCGTTCAGCTCGACGTCCACCTCGAGGGCGGCGAGCGAGTCCATCAGCGCGACACCTAGCGCGACCACGTAGACCGCGATCCTAGGCGCCCGCGAGGCTGGCGTCGAGGCCGGGCGCCGTCCGCTCAGGCGCCTAGCATCGCCCGGCATGCCGCTGCTCGAAGTGGGCGACCCGTTGGCGCACCGGGCGCTGGAGGCGCTCGTGCGCGCCGAGTCCAGCGTGCGTCGCGCGCTCGCGACCGAGCTCGAGCACGCGGGGCTCTCCGCGGCGGGCTTCTCGGCTCTGGTGCTGCTCACGACCGCCGGGGGTCGCCTGGAGCTGAAGACGCTCCGCCGCCGCCTCGGCTGGAGCAAGGCGAACGCCACCGAGGTCACCGCCACGCTCGAGGCTCGGGGCCTGCTGGGTCGCCGCCGGGTGGCCGGCGACCGCCGCTCGGTCGTTCTCGAGCTGTCGGCCGCGGGCGCGGAGATCGTCGAGCGCGTCTTCCCCGGCCACACCGAGCGGGTCCGCACGACGTTCGCGGCGCTCGACGAGCAGGAGAAGCGCTCACTCGCCACCCTCTGCCGCAAGCTCGCCGCCTGACGCGGCGCCGCTCGTAGAATCGCCCGCGTGAGCCCCTTCCAGCCGGTGGACCCCCGGCAATCGTTCCCCGAGCTCGAGGAGCGCGTCCTCGAGCGCTGGCGCGAGCGCGACGTGTTCGGCGAGTCGATCCGCCGCCGCGAGGGGCGCGAGTCGTTCGTCTTCTACGAGGGGCCGCCGACGGCAAACGGAAGGCCCGGCTCGCACCACGTCCTCTCGCGTGTCTTCAAGGACGTCTTCCCGCGCTACAAGACGATGCGCGGCCATCTCGTCCACCGCAAGGCCGGGTGGGACTGCCACGGCCTGCCGGTCGAGCTCGAGATCGAGCGGCAGCTCGGCATCTCTTCGAAGGCCGACATCGAGCGCTACGGGATCGCCGAGTTCAACCAGCGCTGCCGCGAGTCGGTCTTCGCCTACATCGACGAGTGGAACCGGCTCACCGAGCGGATCGGCTT
>JBPCPH010000118.1:0-6883 GCA_050999415.1 Thermoleophilaceae bacterium | reverse complement strand
GGGTCCGACCTCGTGCGCGCGGCGTTCACCAGCCTCGGCCTCGCCGGCGTGGCCGCGCTGCTGGTCGTCGCCGCCGCCACCGTGGTCGTCTACGGCCGGCGCACGCAGCCGTCGCGGATCGGCAGCGCGACCGCGCGGCTGCAGACGCTCGGCTACGCCGTGCCCGGGACCGTCGTGGCCGTCGCCGTCTACATCCCGCTCGCCTGGCTGGACCGCCGGATCGACGGGTTGCTCGGCACCGGCCTGCTGCTGACGGGGACCGTCGCCGGGCTCGTGCTCGCCTACGTCGTGCGCTTCCAGGCGCTCGCGTTCTTCGCCGTCGAGTCGCGCATGGCGCGGCTGGACCCGGCGCTCGACGACGCCGCGCAGAGCCTCGGCGCCGACCGCAGCCGCGTGCTCGCCGACGTGCACCTGCCGCTGCTGTGGCCCGGCATCGTCACCGCCGCGCTGCTCGTGTTCGTCGAGGTGATGAAGGAGCTGCCGGCCACCGCGCTGCTGCGGCCGCTGGGCGGCGACACGCTCGCCGTCGCGGTCTGGGAGGCCACGAAGGACTCGCGCTTCGACACCGCCGCGCTGCCCGCGCTGCTGATCGTGGCGGTCAGCCTGGTCCCGGTGGTGGCGATGATCCGGCTGTCGCGCGCGGGCTCGCCGCTCGAGGACGAGGCGGCGCTCAGAGCGCCTGGCGGATGACCGGCCGCTTGGCCGCGCCGGCCTCGTCCAGGCGGCGCACCGGCGTCGTGTAGGGCGCGCTGCGCGCGGCATCGGGATCGTCGGCCGCCTCGGCCAGGATCTCCCCCACGACCTCGGCGAACGCGTCCAGCGTCTCGCGCGTCTCGGTCTCCGTCGGCTCGACCAGCAGCGCCTCGTCGACCAGCAGCGGGAAGTACACCGTCGGCGGGTGGAAGCCGTAGTCGAGCAGCCGCTTGGCGAGGTCGAGCGTGCGGATGCCGAGCGCCTTCTTCATCGGCCCGCCGGTGAGCACGAACTCGTGCATGCAGGTGCGGTGGTAGGCGGGCGGCAGGTGCTCGCCGGCCGTCTCAGCGAGGCGCGCCATCAGGGAGTTGGCGTTGAGCACCGCGGTCTCGGACGCCTCCTGCAGGCCGTCGGAGCCGAGCGAGAGGATGTACGCGTAGGAGCGTACGAAGACGCCGTAGTTGCCCTGGAAGCCGCGCAGCCGCCCGATCGACTTGGGCCGGTCGAAGTCCAGGTCGAAGACGGGGCCGGTGCCGTTGCCCGACTCGTGGCGCACCACGTGCGGGCGCGGGATGTACGGCTCGATCCGGTCGGACACCGCGATCGGGCCGGCGCCCGGACCACCGCCGCCGTGGGGCTGCGTGAACGTCTTGTGCAGGTTGAAGTGGACGATGTCGAAACCCATGTCGCCCGGCCGCGTGCGGCCCATCACGGCGTTGAGGTTGGCGCCGTCGTAGTAGAGCGTCGCGCCCGCCTCGTGGACCACGCCGGCGATCTCCTCGATGCGGCGGTCGAACAGCCCGAGCGTGTTCGGGTTCGTGAGCATCAGGCAGGCCACGTCGTCGCCCGCCTTCTCGCGCAGGTCGTCGAGATCGATGCCGCCATCGTCGGCGGTACCCACCTTCACGACCTCATACCCGGCCATGACCACGGTCGCGGGGTTGGTGCCGTGTGCTGTGTCCGGCGTCAGCACCTTCGTACGCCGCTCGCCGCGATCCTCGTGGTAGGCGCGCGTCAGGAGCAGGCCGGCCAGCTCGCCGTGCGAGCCGGCGCTCGGCTGGAGCGACACGTGCGGGAGGCCGGCGATCTCGGCCAGCGCTCCCTGGAGGCGCCACATCAGCTCGAGCGCGCCCTGCGCGTGCTCGGGGTCCTGGAGCGGATGCAGGCGCGCGTGTCCCGGGAGCGCCGCCACCCGCTCGTTCACCTTCGGGTTGTGCTTCATCGTGCAGGAGCCGAGCGGATAGAAGCCTGTGTCGAGGTCGAAGTTCTTCTTCGACAGGTTGTTGTAGTGACGGACGATCTCGGGCTCGGAGACCTCGGGCAGCGCCGGCGGCTCGCGCCTGATCGCGCCCTCGGGGAGCAGCTCGGAGACCGGCGTCTCCGGAACGTCGGTCGCGGGCGGGGCGAACGCGCGGCGGCCCGAGCGCGAGCGCTCGAAGATCGTGACGGCCTCGCGGACGGCCGTGCCGGGTCCGCCGAGCACGTCGGTGCGCGCGTCGGTCGTGGAAGCGGCCATCTAGGCCGGCACCCCCTGGCGCACCGCGGCCACGAGCCCCGCCAGGCGGTCGATCTCGCGGCGCGTGCGTCGCTCGGTGATCGCCACCAGCAACCCGTCCGCGTACTCCGGGTAGTCGTCGCCGAGCCGGTAGCCGGGGTTCACTCCCTCCTCCCGCGCCCGCGCGAAGAGCGCGTCGAGGTCCGGCACGCGCACGGCGAACTCGCGCACGACTGGGCCGGGGTTGATCGGCTCGGCGCCGAGCTGCTCGCGCGCGTAGTGGGTGCGGCGCAGCATCAGCTCGCCGAGCTCGACGATGCCGGTTCGCCCGAGCCACGAGAGGTATACGACGCCGGCGAGCGCGTTCAGCGCCTGCGCCGTGCAGATGTTGTGGGTGGCCTTCTCGCGACGGATGTGCTGCTCGCGCGTCTGGAGCGTGAGCACGAACCCGCGGCGTCCGTCGGCGTCCACGGTCTCGCCGGCGATCCGACCCGGCATCCTGCGGATGAAGCGCTCCTTGGCGGCGAAGAAGCCGAACGACGGCCCGCCGAAGTCGAGCCGGCCGCCGAGCGTCTGACCCTCGCCCAGGCAGATGTCCACGTCGAAGTCGCCGGGCGGCCGCAGCACGCCGAGCGTCAGCGGGTCGGCCGAGCAGACCACGAGCGCGCCGGTGCGCCGCGCCGCCTCCACGAGCGGCTCGAGATCCTCGACCGCGCCGAGGAAGTTCGGCTGTGAGAGGAACACCGCGGCGGTGTCCTCGTCCACGGCCTCGGCGAGGGCGCCTACGTCGGTCACGCCGTCGTCGGTGAGCGGGGCCTCGACGACCTCGGACCCGAAGCCCGCCGAGTAGGTGCGCAGCGTCTCGCGCGCGTGCGGGTGAAGGCCGCGCGAGCAGACGAACTTCGAGCGGCCGGTCTCGGACAGCGCCATGTACCCGGCCGCCGGAACCGACGATGGCCCCTCGTACAGCGACGCGTTGGACACCGGCAGGCCCGTGAGCTCTGAGATCGCGGTCTGGAACTCGAACATGACCTGAAGGCCGCCCTGGGAGATCTCCGGCTGGTACGGCGTGTAGGGCGTGAGGTACTCCGAGCGCTGCGTGATCGAGTCCACGAGTGCCGGCACGTAGTGGTCGTACATCCCCGCCCCCACGAACGAGACCTCCTCGTCGCAGCTGCGGTTTCGCCGCGCGAGCGCGCCGAGCTCGTCCGTCACCTCCTGCTCGGAGACCCCCTCGGGCAGGTCGAGCGGGCGCTCGAGCCGGACGCCCGCGGGGATCTCTGTGAACAGGTCCTCGAGCGAGCTTGCGCCGATTGCCGCGAGCATCGCGGCGCGGTCCTCGTCAGTGGTGGAGGTGTAGCGGCTCAAGCGGGCTGTGCTAGCTGGTCTCCAGCAGGTCCTTGTACGCCGCCGCGTCCAGGAGCGCGTCGCGCTCGGACGGGTCGCTGAGCTTCACGCGCACCAGCCAGCCCTCGCCGTAGGGGTCCTCGTTGATCTTCTCGGGTTGGCCATCGTCGCCGGTGAGCCGCTCGTTGACGGCCACGATCTCGCCCGACAGCGGCGCGTAGACGTCGGAGACGGCCTTGACCGACTCGACCTCGGCGTAGGACTGGTCCTTGCTCGTCTGCTTGCCGGTCTCCGGCGGGTCGAAGAAGACGACCTCTCCCAGCGTGTCCTGCGCGTACCAGGTGATCCCGAACGTCGCCTCGTCGCCCTCGATTCGGGCCCAGTCGTGCTCGGCGTGGTACAGCAGCTCCTCCGGGTAGCTCTCGTCGGCCACTCAGTCCTCCTTCTGGTAGAGGGGCTTGTCGCGGACCTCGGCGGGCCGCCTCCGGTCGCGCACGTCCACCTCGATCGGGGTGCCGGGAGCCGTCACCTCGGCTGGCACGTACGCCATCCCGATGCCGGTGCCGAGGGACGGCGACAGCGTGCCGCTCGTCACGACCCCGGCGGGCTCGCCTTCGACCAGCACCGGGTTGCCGGGCCGCGGGATGCCGGGGCCCGTGAACGCGAACGGCACGAGCCGCTCCGCCGGCTTGACCCGGCGCAGCGCCTCTGAGCCGATGAAGTCGGTGTCGAGCTTGCAGGCCCAACCCAGCCCGGCGGAGACCGGGTCGCGCTCCTCTGAGAGGTCGTTGCCGTAGAGGTGAAAGCACACCTCGAGACGCAGCGTGTCGCGCGCGCCAAGGCCGGCGGGGGTCGCCCCGTCACTCGTCAGCGCGTCCCAGAGCGCCTCCGCTCCGTCCGGGGCGCACAGGAGCTCGACGCCGTCCTCGCCCGTGTAGCCCGTGCCGCAGACGAGGCAATCAACCCCGGCCACGCGCGCGGTGGCGACGCGCATCCGCGCGGGCGCCTCACCATCCAGGTGGCGGTCGAGGAGCGTACGCGCCGCCGGCCCCTGGAGCGCGAGCATCGCGTGGTCGGCCGCGACGTCGCGAACCGTGACGTCGAAGTCGCGCCCGTGGTCCGAGAGCCAGGCGAAGTCGCGCCCGTGGTTGGCGGCGTTGGTGACGGTCAGGTAGCGGTCGGGGGCGGTCCTGTAGGTGAAGAGGTCGTCGAGCGCGCCGCCGTCGTCGCGGCAGAGCACCGAGTACTGGGCCCTGCCCTCCTCCAGGCGGCCGACGTCGTTCGAGAGGACGCGCTGGAGGAAGCGCTCGGCGTCCGGGCCGCTGGTCTCGACCTGGCCCATGTGCGAGACGTCGAAGAGCCCGGCCTCCGTGCGCACCGCCAGATGCTCAACGCGAATTCCCGCGTACTCGACCGGCATCTCCCAGCCGGCGAACGGAACCAGCCGCCCGCCCGCAGCCCGGTGACGGGCGTGAAGCGGGGTTCTGAGGAGCGTCTCCGTGGCGGCCGCCAAGACGACCTGACCCTACCAACGGCCACCCACCGCTCGATTGGCGATCGGCTAGGCTCGCGGCGCTCGATGAGAGGAGCGGCGCTCAAGCGATCGACGGCAATCGTCACGGCGGTCGCCGCGCTCGCGGCCGTGGCGCTCGCAGCACATCCCGCCCACGCGGGATCGCTCAAGGCGGTTCCCGGCGAGAGCAAGCGCTCCGGGCCGGGCACGCTGTTCGACTACGTGGTCAAGGTCGAGCGCGGAATCAGGATCAAGCGAGAGCAGTTCGCCGACATGGTGCAGGAGATCCTCTTCTCCGACCGCAGCTGGACCGGAACGCGCGAGGTGGCGTTCGAGCGCGTGCGGCGCGGCGCGAACACCAAGATCATCCTGGCGCGCCCGCACACGGTCGATCGGCTCTGCGCACCGCTTGACACCAACGGCACCTACTCGTGCAGCATCGGCGAGCGCGTCGTGCTGAACCACCGCCGCTGGGTGCGGACCGTGGACCACTGGACCTCGTCGCGGCCCAACTACCGGCGGATGCTCGTGAACCACGAGGTCGGACACCGGATCGGCCACGGCCACCGCTCCTGCCCGGGGTCGGGCAAGAAGGCGTTCGTCATGCAGCAGCAGTCGATCAGCCTCGACGGCTGCCGCGCGAACTGGTGGCCGCGAAAGCCCGAGCTGCGCGCCACCAAGCGGATGTACTCGGCGAGCGCCGTGAAGGGCTCGCCCGGCTTCGTCGACTAACCCGCCTGGCCGGCGGCGGCAGCTCAGTCCTTGAGGAACGACGGGATGTCGATGTCGTCGTCCGGGATCTCGAGCGACGAGCGCTGCCGGTCGTCCATCGAGATGTCGCGGCGGCGCCTGCGATCGGGCTCGCGCGGCGGCGTCTGATCCGAGCGGTAGAGCGGGGCTCGCAGCCCGCCCTTGTCGAACCCGGTGGCGATGACGGTCACGCGGACCTCGTCCGCGAGCGCCTCGTCGATCACCGCGCCGAAGATGATGTTGGAGTCGCGGTCGGCGGCGGCCTGGATGATCTCGGCCGCCTCGTTGACCTCGAACAGCCCCAGGTCGGAGCCGCCGGTCATGTTGAGGAGGATCCCGGTGGCGCCCTCGACCGACTGCTCGAGCAGCGGGCTCGAGATCGCGGCCTTGGCCGCCTCGGCGGCCCGGCTCTCGCCGCTCGCCTCGCCGATCCCCATCAGCGCCGAGCCGGCCTCGTGCATGATCGTCCGCACGTCGGCGAAGTCGAGGTTGATCAGCCCGGGGATCGTGATCAGGTCCGTAATCCCCTGGACGCCCTGGCCGAGCACGTTGTCGGCCTCGCGGAAGGCGTCGAGGATGGTCGTCCGGCGCTCGACCAGGGCGAGCAGCTTCTCGTTCGGAATCACGATCAGCGTGTCCACGTGCTCGCGCAGCCGGTCGATGCCGTCCGCGGCCTGCTGGGACCGGGTCGTGCCCTCGAACTCGAACGGGCGCGTCACCACCCCGACGGTGAGCGCGCCTATCTCGGTCTTCGCAACCTCGGCGATCACCGGCGCCGCGCCGGAGCCGGTGCCGCCGCCCTCGCCGGCGGTCACGAACACCATGTCGGCGCCCTTGAGCGCCTCCTTGATCTCGTCGCGGCTCTCGTTCGCCGCGCCGAGCCCGGCCTCCGGGTTCGCGCCCGCGCCGAGACCGCGTGTGAGCTGCGCGCCGATCTGGAGCTTCATGTCGGCGTCGGTCATCTGGAGCGCCTGCGCGTCGGTGTTGACGGCGATGAACTCGACGCCCTTGAGCCCCGCGTCGACCATCCGGTTGACGGCGTTGGTCCCGCCGCCGCCGACGCCGACGACCTTGATGACCGCGAG
>JBPCPH010000099.1:0-11170 GCA_050999415.1 Thermoleophilaceae bacterium | reverse complement strand
GATTGGGCGAGCGGCTTCTCCACGAAGCAGTGCTTCCCGGCGGCGAGGACGCGCAGCGTCAGGTCCGCGTGCGTCGGGACGTGTGTCCCGACCACCACGGCGTCCCCCTCGGGGTCCGCGCGCCCCTCGTCCCGGTCCCCGCTGTCCCCCGCGCCGATCGTGGCGCCGGGCGCGATTCGCAGCGACGCCACCGTCGCGGCGCTCGCGCGGGAACGGGGACCCAGCACGACCGGCTTGCCGAGCACTGCGCCGTCCTGAATCCGAGCTCCGTCGCCGACGTCGGTGCCGGGGTGGATCACCACGTGCCCGCCGAGCTCGACGCCGTCGGGCAGCTCCACGCCGGCACCGAGGAGCAGGCCGGGCGCCCGGTCTGACGCGCGCAGGCGAGACGCGGGGGCGCCGGTCATCTAGACGGGCGCGCCTCGCGAGGTCTGGTCGAGCGAGCGTTCGAGCGCCTCGAGCACCCGCACCACCCGCAGCCCGCTGGCCGGCCCGGAGCGCGGCTCGGCGCCGTCGCGGACGCGTTCGAGGAAATGGCGACACTCGATCCGCAGTGGCTCCTCGTTGGATAGGCGTGGGCTCCAGATGTCGCTCGAGCGCTGGATGTACTCGCCGAACGACGAGTAATCCTGGTCGAACCCCTTGTCGTAGACCGTGACCTTCCGCTCGATCTCCATGTCGTCGAAGGTGGCCATCCGCTTCGAGCCGACGATCGTGAACCGCCGCTCCTTGTGCGGGTCGAGCCAGGAAAGGTGGAGGTGCGCCACGAGCCCCGAGGGGAAGCGGAGGTAGCAGAAGACGACGTCCTCGATGCCCTGCCGCATGTAGCTCTCGCCGCGCGCGTCCACCTCCGAGGGCTCCTCTTCAGCGAGGTGGAGCACCACCGACACATCGTGAGCGCCGAGACTCCAGAGCGCGTTCTCGTCCGCTCTGAGCTTGCCGAGGTTGAGTCGGTTCGAGTAGATGTAGTGGATCCGGCCGAGCTCGCCCGCGAGGGCGGTCGCCTTCAGCTTCTCGACCCCCGGGTGGTACTCGAGCAGATGGCCGACCATCAGCAGACGACCGGAGTCCGCTGCGGCCGCCACCACCCGCTCGGCCTCCGCGACCGATTGGGCGAGCGGCTTCTCCACGAAGCAGTGCTTCCCGGCGGCGAGGACGCGCAGCGTCAGGTCGGCGTGCGTCGGGACGTGTGTCGCGACCACCACGGCGTCCAGCTCGGGGTCCGAGAGCAGCTCGTCCAGGTCCCCGGTGGCCCGCGCGCCGGCGAATTCCGGCTCCCAGCGTGCGCGGGCGTCCCCAGAGGCGTCGCAGATCCACCGGAGCTCGGAGCCGGGCAGCCGGTCGAAGTTGCGCGCGAGGTTGGGCCCCCAGTACCCGAGACCCACGACCCCGACTCGTACCGGCGCGGTCACAGGCGCACGAGGTGCTCCGCGCGAATCCCGCGCGTGACCCCGCGGAAGTCCACCACCAGCGGCGCGCCCTCGACGACGCTCGCCACATCGAGCCCGGGGTGCGCTGTGACGATCACGGCTGCGTCGCACCCGGCGAGCGCCGCGTCGAGCGGCTCCGAGGACAGCTTCAGCTCCGCGAGGTCGGGGACGTGGTCGTCGTGGTAGGCCAACTCCGCGCCCTGCTCGGCGAGCAGCTGCATGATCTTCAGCGCCGGAGACTCGCGCAGGTCGCCCACGCCGGCCTTGTACGAGACGCCTACGATCGCGACTCGCGACCCGCGGACCGGCTTCGAGTGCTCGTTGAGCGCGCGCGTCAGCTTCTCGACGCAGAAGTAGGGCATCCGCTGGTTGACCTCGCCGGCGAGCTCGATGAACTCGGTCGGGGTGTCGTACTCGCGCGCGCGCCACGAGAGGTAGAAGGGGTCGACCGGCAGGCAGTGGCCACCCATGCCGGGACCCGGGTCGAAGCGCATGAACCCGTACGGCTTCGTGGCCGCGGCGTCCACCACCTCCCAGATGTCGATGCCCATGCGGTCGCACAGCATCGCCAGCTCGTTGACGAGCGCGATGTTGACCGAGCGGAACACGTTCTCGAGCAGCTTCGCCAGTTCTGCCGATTCGAGGCTCGACAGCGGCACCACGTCGTCGCAGACCTCGTCGTAGAGGGCGACGGCGCGCGCCAGGCAGGCCTCGGTATAGCCGCCGACGAGTTTCGGCGTGGTGCGCATGGTGTAGTCGGTGCGACCGGGATCGACCCGCTCGGGCGAGAAGGCGACCTGGAAGTCGCGCCCGGCGGCGAGCCCCGACTCCTCGAGCAGCGGCACGAGGCGCTCGCGCGTGGTGCCGGGGTAGCTCGTGGACTCGAGCACCACCAGCTGGCCCTCGCGCAGCACCCCGGCCAGCGCGCTCCCGGCCGACAGCAGGGCGCCAAGGTCGGGCTCGCGATTGCGGGTGAGCGGCGTGGGCACCGCGATCAGGACCGCCGCGGCATCGGCCAGGTCGGCGTGGCGGGTGGTCGCCGTAAGGCGGTCGCCCACCGCGCGCACGCGCTCGGAGGGCACGTCCTCCACATAGCTCTCGCCACGCTGAGTGGCATCGACCCGACGCGGGTCGACGTCGAGCCCGATGACGTCGTGACCCTCCTCGCAGAAGGCCACGGCGAGCGGTAGCCCGACGTAGCCGAGCCCCATGATCCCGACCTTCATGGCGATCTAGTGTAAGAGGACACGATGTCGCGAATTCGCTCTCCGGCGCGGCCATCTCCGTAAAGATCGGGCGGGTCGCCGGGAGGGCGACCGCGCTCCAGCGCGGCGAGCGCGGCGTCCGCGTGGAGGTCGACCAGCGTGTTCCAGCCGGACTCGACCGTCTCCACCCACTCGGTCGAGTCCCGCAGCGTCACGCACGGCACGCCGAGCAGCAGCGCCTCCTTCTGGACGCCGCCCGAGTCGGTGAGCACGGCGCGCGCGTGGCGCGCGAGCGTCATGAAGTCGAGGTAGCCGAGCGGCGGCGCCAGTCGGAGCTGCGGCGCGCGCTCGAGGCGCTGCAGGAGGCCGGCGGCGTCGAGCCGCACTCGCGTGCGCGGGTGAAGCGGGAAGACGGTGGTGGTGGGCAGCGCCTCGAGCAGCTCGACCAGGCGCAGGAGTCGGTCCGGCACGTCCACGGTTCCGGCGCGGTGCGCGGTGACGAGCAGGAAGTCGCCGGACGTCACGCCATGCTCGTCGAGCGCTCGCGAGCGACGCTCCGCGATCGCCCGCGCCGCGAGCGACACGTCGGCCATCACGTCGCCGACAAGGTGCCGCTCTCCGGCCGCCGCCTCACGCTCGAGGTTCTCGACCGCCGTCTGCGTCGAGCACAGGAGCAGATCGCTGGCGTGATCGGTGAGGACCCGGTTCAGCTCCTCTGGCATGTGCCGGTCGAACGAGCGCATGCCGGCCTCGACGTGGGCCACCGGCAGGCTGAGCTGGGCCGCGCAGAGGGCGCCGGCGAGCGTCGAGTTCGTATCCCCGTAGACGAGCACGAGGGCCGGGGCGAGCGAGCGCAGCTCGGGCTCGAGCGCCGCGAGCATCCGCGCGGTCTGGGCGCTGTTGGTGCCGGTGCCCGCCGCCAGCTCGCGGTCCGGCGCCGGGATGTCGAGCTCCTCGAAGAACACGCGCGAGAGCTCGTCGTCGTAGTGCTGGCCGGTGTGGACGAGCACCTCCTCGGCGCGCTCGCGCAGAAGGCGCGACACGCCGGCGGCCTTGATGAACTGCGGCCGGTTGCCGATGACTGTGACGATGCGCATCGTGTCGGCGACCATCTTGGCGGGCGTGGCGGCGGGGGACCGTGCGAGGCCGGCTCCTCCCTGCACTCCGACCGCGTCGGCTAGCCCAGCGACGCCTGGATGTGGCGCCTGAGCGCCTCGGCGGCCTCGCCCGTCCGCGTGCCGTCGCCCGGAAGCTCCCGATCCTCGATCGCCGCGACCGGCTGCACCTCGCGCGTGGTCGAGGCGAGGAATGCTTCGTCCGCGCCCTCGAGGTCCTCGGGCGTCGTGCTCCGCTCCTCCACGTCCACCAGCGCCATCACGCGGTCGCGGGTGATCGACGCGAGGATGTGGTCGTCAAGCGGGGGCGTGAGAAGCGCGCCCGCGGAGTCGACCCAGAAGAGCGACGACGTGGGCGCCTCGAGCACGCGGCCGTGCGGTGTGACGAGCAGCGCCTCGTCGTAGCCGCGCTCGTGGGCGAGCTCGGTGGCGAGGATGTTGGCGCCGTAGGAGAGCGACTTGATCCCGTCGAGCACGCGCGTCGGCGCGTAGGTGACGTAGCCGAGCCGCGTCCGCTCCGCACCAGAGGGCAGCGGCTCGGTGAGAAGCAGGCGGCGCCCGCCGCGCGTGAGGATGATGCGAAGGCAGCCGTCGAAGCCGGCGCCGCCACGGGCCGCGAGCAGCTCCGGGGCCTCGCGCTCGAGCTCCGCGCGCGGCACCCCGCCCTCGAGGCGCAGGCCGGCCGCCGACCGCTCGAGCCGGTCGAGATGCTCGGCCAGCGCGAACGGCCGCCCGTCGTAGACACGGATCACCTCGAACGCCCCGAAGCCGCGCAGGAACCCTTCGTCGGTGGCCGGGATCACGGCATGCGCCGAGGGCCCGGTCCGTCCGTCGAGGCACGCAAGCTCAGCCGTGGACACGGGCGGCTCCGTGGAAGCCATCTCGACTACCGCCTCCGGCGCGTGGCGACGCCGGCGTCCGAGAGGCGTGCGCGGCCGCGGGCAAGACGCCGGCGGCGACGGCCGCGAGGATCGCCGCGCCGACCGCCGTCAGGCGAGCGGCACTCCTCGTCCCGACCCACCCCGCCGCGCTTTCTCTCGCCACCGCTCTCCTCCACGCGTCTCGAGAACCGTGCAACTACTTCATGGGCCGTGAAGGACTCGAACCTTCAACCTTGGGATTAAGAGTCCCCTGCTCTGCCAGTTGAGCTAACGGCCCGGGGTGCCTCCTCCGGAGGTCTCCGCGAAAGTCTAGGCGCCCGCGCGGCTCAGCCGGCAGCGGTCTCCGACAGCGCCTCGTCGCGCGAGGCGCGGATCGCGAAGACCCGGTCGAGCCCGGTGATCTCGAAGATCTTGATGATGTTGGGGTCCGTGCAGACGAGCGCGAGCGAGCCCCCCGTCGGCCGTAACCGCTTGACGCCCCCGACCAGCACGCCGAGCGTGGTCGAGTCGATGAAGGTGGCCTTCGAGAGGTCCACCACGATGCGCGACTTCCCTTCGTCGATCAGCCTCAGCAGCCGCTCCTTGAACTCCGGCGCCGTGTAGAGGTCTACCTCGCCGCCGAGCTCGATCACGTGCGTCTCCGCGTCGATCGCGCTGTCCTCGATGTGGAAGTTCAATGGTTCCCCGTGCGAGTCGTGTGGTGGCTTGCCGATCGCGGTCGAATACTACGGACGCCTGGGCCGGACGTGACCGGCGAGGCTCACGGGCTCGCGCCCCCGTCGCCGCCCTGCCCTCCGGCGCCGTTCCCTCCACCGCTCGAAGGGGCTCCTCCCGGCGCCGGGATCCCGCCCTCGCCGGGCGCGGGCAGCTCGCCCGGTAGGCCGCCGGGCGGCAGACCAGGTGGAAGGCCTCCGGGCGGCGCCTGCCCCGCCTGCGGCGCCGCCTGCTGCGCCCGCACGGCCTCCCCGGCGGCGATCACCTGCTCGACCTGCTTCTCGACCTGATCGCGCTGCTCCTTCGGCGCCAGGGCAGCGGCGCGCTGCCCGGCCAGCTCGGCCTGGCGCTCGTCGCCCGCCAGCGCCGCGTACTGCGTGAGGATCAGGTAGGCCTGCGCATCGCGGCGCTCACCGGCCAGGACCTGAGCCGCCTCAGCGGCGTCCTCGGGCCGGTTGAGTCCGAGCTCTGAGAAGACCTGGATCATCGAGAAGGCCAGCGCCTCGTCGGGGCGCTCGGGCTCGGCCTCGAGGTAGTCCGTCCAGGCTCCCGCGGCTGCTTCTAGGCGCGGCTCCGCGTCCGCGGCGAAGACCGCGCCCGCGGCGCGCGCCTCGTCGTCGGTCGTCGTCGCGAGCTGATAGTTGGCGCGCGCCACGTCCGCGAGCGCCTCCGAATCGCCGGGGTTCGCCGCCAAGCGGTCCTCGGCCTCCGCGAGCTGGTCCTCCAGCACCGCGCTGCCCGACTCGTCGCCGCTGCTCCCGCTGAAGATGTCGGCGAGCCCGCCCTGGACGTCCGAGCCGATCCCGAACAGAACGAGGCCGCCGGCCATGAGGATCGCGAGCGTCAGGTAGGTCACCTGGACCAGGCGGCGCCGCTTGCCCTGGAGGTCGAAGAGCATCCGCGGCTACGAGCTCTCCGCCGAAGCGAGCTGGTCGGAGACTTCCTCGTCGCGCCTGCCGAACGCCTTCGCCAGCAGGATGCTGGCCTCGTAGAGGATCACGAGCGGGATCATCTCGAGCAGGAGCGTCACAGGGTCGATCGTGGGCAGCAGCGCCGCCAGAACCGCGATCGCGAGGATCGCGTAGCGACGGTTCTTTTGCAGTTGCTCGGGGGTGACTATGCCGAGCCGCGTTGCGCCCAGTATGCCGACGGGCACCTGGAACAAAATGCCGAGCGAGATCAGCGCCAGCCCCACGAAGCCGTAGTAGTCACGCGCGCGCAGTGCGGTCGTGAACTCCTCGGCGTTGAAGTTCAGGAGGAAGTCGATCGCGGGCTCGAGCACGATGAAGTAACCGAACAGGACACCGGACACGAACAGGACCGGCACCATGAGAAGGAGTGGAAGCGCCACCTTGCGCTCGCCCGGGCTGAACGCGGGCAGGATGAACGCGTAGGCCTGGTAGAGCAGCATCGGCAACGCCAGCAGCACCGCCGCGTAGGCGGACACCATGAACGTCGTCGTGAACTGCTCTGTCACGCCGAGCGAAACCGGCTTGCCGCCGGGGTCGAGCAGAATCTCGTCGACGCTCTCGAGCGGACGGTTGACGATCTCGAGGATCAGCTCGTTCTGCCAGAAGCAGAGCGCGAATGCGACGCCGAACGCCACGGCGGAGAAGATGATCCGCGAGCGCAGCTCGTCGAGGTGCTCGACGAGCGACAGCCGATCCTCATGGCTGATGGGTTTCAGCCGCTTGGCCAAACCGGAGCGCCCGCTCTACCAGCGCCGCTGGGTTACGACCTGGTGTCGCCGGCCGTGCCAGCGCGGCCGGCCGCGGCGGGATCGCCGTCCCTCTGATCCTCGCTCGCGCTCGCCTCAACTGTGTTCGGCTGCTCGAGGCGCTCTGGCTCGTCGTCGCCCTTGTCCTTGCCGGTCACGGACTCCTTGAAGCCCCGCATCCCGGACCCGAGCGACCGTCCGAGCTCGGGGATGCGCTTCGGTCCGAAGATGATCAGGACGATCAGCAGGACGATGCCGATCTCGAGCGGACCGATTCCGCCGACGACGGCAATGCTTGACATGGTCATTCCTCCGCGAGGTCTGGTTCAGCTGATGGTAGCGATGGGTGTGCGCTCGAAAGGCCCGCACGGATCAGGCGGCGCCCGCCGGCGATCCGGCCCCCGAGCCCTACGAGCGGTTGAAGTTGAGGTGGTAGCGGCTGGCGGTCGGCTCGGTCTGCCCCTGGTACTTGCTCCCGGCCTCGCCGGTCCCGTAGGGCCGCTCCACCGGTCCGTCCATCCGCATGAAGGAGAGCTGGCCGATCGGCATCCCGTGGTAGATCGTGATCGGCAGGTTCGCGACGTTCGAGAGCTCGAGGGTCAGGTTGCCGGAGAAGCCGCTGTCCACGAAGCCAGCCGTCGAGTGGATCAGAAGCCCGAGCCGCCCCAAACTGCTCTTACCTTCCAATCGCGCGACGAGGTCGTCGGGCAGGGTCACGCGCTCGAGCGTCTGGCCGAGCACGAACTCGCCCGGGTGGAGGATGAAGGCCTCGTCGCCCTCCATCTCGACGAGCTCGGTGAGCCCCTCCATCGGCTTGCGCACGTCGATGAACGGGTAGCGGGCGTTGTTGAAGACGCGAAAGCGACGGTCCACGCGCACGTCGACGCTCGACGGCTGCACCATGCTGGCGTCGAAGGGGTCGATGACGATCCTGCCCTGCTCGACCTCGGCGCGGATCGTGCGGTCGCTCAAGACCACGGCGGCGAGTCTAGTCCTGGGCCAGGCTGTCAGGCATAGCGCTCGACCACGCCGTCGGCCACCAGCTCGAGCGCGCGCCGCTGCTCGACGGAGAATCCGTCCCGGGCGAGCAGCGCCTTTGCCTCGGCGACCCGCCCGAGCGCCAGGCGGCGGGCGTCGTCGAGCGCGCCGGTGGCCTCGATCCGGTCGCAGATCGCCTCGGCCCGCGCCGGCTCGTTGATCGAGCGCAGGTCGAGCGAGCGCAGGTCGCGGTCGCGCCGGCGGGCCACGATCAGGGGCAGGGTCACGGTGCCGTCGAGCAGGTCGGCGCCACGGCGCTTGCCGGTTCGCATCGCCGGCCCGGCCACGTCGAGCACGTCGTCGAGAATCTGGAACGCGATGCCGACGCCCGCCCCGTAGCGCGCCAGCGTCGGTGCTCCGGCCGCGCCGGGGTCGCCGAGCAGCGCCCCCAGCCGGCACGCCGCCTCGAACAGCCGCCCGGTCTTGAGCGTGCAGCGTTCGAGGTAACGCTCGACGGTCACCGAGTCCGACCACGCGTCCGCGCGCTGCATCAGCTCACCGCGCGCGAGGGCGGAGGACGCGTCCGACAGCGCCGCGACCGCATCGCGGCTCGCCGTCGCCGCCAGCTCCGCGAAGGCGCGCGAGAAGAGGAAGTCGCCGGTCGCGGTGGCGGCCGCGCGGCCGCCGGACACGAACACGGTCGGGCGGCCACGCCGGAGCGCGGCCCGGTCGAGGACGTCGTCGTGGACCAGCGTCGCCATGTGCAGGAGCTCGACGGCCGCGGCGCCGGCGACGAGCCGCTTGGAATCGGCGCGGCCGCCGCAGAGGAAGACGAGCAGTGGCCGCATCCGCTTTCCTCCGGCCGAGAGCGTCGCGGACGCGTAGCGCCCGAGCTGCTCGCCGTGGCCGGCCGCCACGTCCTCGAGGCGCCGCTCGACCGAGCGAAGGAGGCGCGGCAACTCGCCGCCCGCCGCCTCGAGGATCGGCTCGAGGGCCGGCAGCGTCGCAGTGTCGCTCGGTCCGGTTGCCGCCGGCGACTCGTCCTTCACGCGCTCACGGCGATAGCGTGGTGCAGGGCGATGATCCCCCCGGCGGTGATCAGGTAGCGGACCTCGTGCAGGCCGAGCGTCGCCATCGTGGCCGCGAGCTTGTCGGGCCCGGGGAAGCGGCGCACCGAGCTCGGCAGGTACGTGTACGCGTCCGGGTCGCCCGCGACGCGTCCTAGCAGCGGCACCGCGCGGTCGAACCAGAGGTTGAAGAACGAGGACAGCGGCGGCCGTCGCGGCGTCGTGATCTCGAGCACCACGACGCGGCCGCCCGGTCTGACGACGCGCGCCATCTCAGCGAGCCCACGTGCGAGGTCCGCGAAGTTGCGCGCGCCGAAGCCGACCGTGGCGGCGTCGAACGAATCGTCTTCGTAGGGAAGCGCCAGCGCGTCGGCGGAATCGAAGCGGATGTCCGGCGCCTTGGCGCGGCCGATCGCGAGCATCCGCTCGGAGAAGTCGGCGCCGATGACCTCGCCGGTCCGACCCACGCGGCGCTTCAGGGCGATCGCCAGGTCGCCGGTGCCGGTAGCCACGTCGAGCGCGCGGTCGCCGGCACCCACGCGCGCGAGGTCAGCCGCGCGCTCGCGCCAGCGAGTGTGCATGCCGGCGGTCATGACCCCGTTCATCCGGTCGTACACGCCTGCGATGCGGTCGAACATCGCCAGCACCTGGCGCTCGTCGAGCGTGCCGGGAGCCGGCTGCACCCCGTCGCCCGCGCCGACTCGCGCCGTCGCTGGCCGCTGGGCGTCCGGCGCGCGCGTCACCGCGCCGGCCTACTTGAGGGAGGAGAGGAAGTCCACCATCGCATCGAACTCCTCGGGCTCCTCGTCCTGCAGGTCCGCGTAGGGGGGCATCGGTGCGGTGGGATTGACGAGCGTTCGCGCGATCGCCTGGCGCGGCAGACGCTCGCCGATCTCGGTGAGGTCCGGGCCGATCGCCCCGTTGCCGTTCTCGCCGATCCGGTGGCAGGCGAGGCAGCCGTTGGAGGCCACCGCCTCCTTGCCCTGCTCGAGCTGCTCCGGCACCTCGAGCTCGATCTCGCTGGGCGCGCCCGCCAGCGCCCCGACGACCGTGAGGTAGGCCATCGCGCCGATCGTCGTGATCCCGGCGAGCGTCGCGACCGGACGCCGGAACGGGTGTCGCTCCGGCCCGCGGTCGAAGAACGGGAGTAGAAGGAGTAGGACCAGGCAGATCGTCGGGATCCCAATCGTGGCCAGGAAGACCAGCTCGGGCGGCTTGATGACGCGGAGCAGCTCGAAGAGGAAGAAGAAGTACCACTCCGGACGCGGCGTGTAGGTCGTGGTCGTGGGGTCAGCCTTCGGCCCGAGCTCCGCGCCGAGGAAGAGCGCCATGACGATGATCACGGCGAGCGTCACCATCGCCATCACGCCGTCCTTCAGGATCGCGTACGGAAAGAACGGCTTGCCCTTCTGCTTGAGGACCTGGTACTCGCGGAGGTATTGCTCCTTCTCGCGGTTGTTCATGGCGCTAGATCTCTGTTCTCGCGAGCTCGCGTCGCTTCTCCGCCTTGAGCCAGGGCGGGGCGGTCGTGCCGAGCTTCGCCACGAGGTAGAGGTGAGCGCCGATCAGAGCCGCCAGCAGGCCGGGGATCAGAAGCATGTGGATCGAATAGAAGCGCGGCAGCGTCGTGGCGCCGAACTCGGGGCCCGCTCGGAGGAAGTCGGCCAGGTAGGGGCCGATGATCGGCCCTGAGGCGTTGATGTTGACCCCGACCACGGTGGCCCAGAACGACCGCTGGTCGAACGGGAGCAAGTAGCCGGTGAAGCCCATGGCGAGCGTCAGCACCAGCAGGACCACCCCGATGACCCAGTTGAGCTCACGCGGGTACTTGTACGCGCCGAAAAAGAACGTGCGCCCCATGTGGAGGAAGATCAGGATGACCATCACGGTCGCCCCCCAGCGGTGCATCCCGCGAACCAGCTCGCCGAGGAACACGTCGTTCGTGATGTAGGAGACCGACTCGTAGGCGCCGGTCGGCGACGGCTCGTAGTACATCGCGAGGAACACGCCGGTGATGGCCTGCGAGACGAACGCGAACATCGTGGCCGAGCCGAGCGTGTAGA
>JBPCPH010000080.1:0-6257 GCA_050999415.1 Thermoleophilaceae bacterium | reverse complement strand
GCCTCCCGTAGGAGTCTGGGCCGTGTCTCAGTCCCAGTGTGGCTGATCGTCCTCTCAGACCAGCTACCCATCGCAGCCTTGGTGAGCCGTTACCTCACCAACAAGCTAATGGGCCGCGGGCCCATCCCGAAGCGGAGGCCGAAGCTTCCTTTACGCGGCTCACTGATGTGAGCCGAGCACATCCGGTATTAGCCCGAGTTTCCTCGGGTTGTCCCGGTCATCGAGGCAGGTTACCCACGTGTTACTCACCCGTTCGCGGCTTGGCCCCAGGCCGAAGCCTGGTCCGTCGCTCCACTTGCATGTGTTAGGCACGCCGCCAGCGTTCGTCCTGAGCCAGGATCAAACTCTCCGTGAAAGACCTGCGTGTCATCCGCCCCAAACGGGGCGGCTCCACTGTCTAATCAGGAAAGCTGTCAGATCCGCACTGCGTGACCGGCCGTGTACACCTTCTGCCGGCCTCGGACATGACGGGTTCTTACTACTTTCCGTCGCCCCTGAGGGCGACGGGTCAAGCCTGGACGCGACTTCGAGCTCGTGAGAGCTCTCCATCGAACACGCTGTTGAGTTTTCAAAGACCGTGGCGCCCGCCGGGGCGGGGGCTCCGCCGCGACCGTCGCTTTCCAGCCCCTAAAGGCCGGCCCGGGCCGTCAAAAAGGCCTCTCCGGGAGGAGAGGCCGTGAGCAAGCGCCGCATGACGTGCGGTGCTAGCGCGTGACCGTCTCCCGGTAGGTCTCGTCGAAGGCCATTCGGGACCGGGAAGGATAGCGCCCCGGCGGGCGAACCGCAACGCGCATCCCGGCGCGGACCGCGGCGCTTCCGCGCGCCGGCCGAGCCGGCTCAACCCGGCGGGGCTGCAGACCCGCCGCGCAGGCGCACGAAGCGGCGCTTTCCGACCTGGAGCACCGCCCCGTCGAGGCGAGCGGCTGGAAGGTCGAGGATCTCTCCGTCGATGGCCTCGCCGTCGAGGCGGACCCCGCCTTGGGCGAGCAGACGGCGGGCCTCTGAGCGCGACAGCCCGAACCGGGCGCCGATCAGGGCCGGGAGATGTACCGGGTCCTCGCCCCCCAGGTCGAGCTCCGGAACCTCGTCCGGATGCTCGCGCTCGACGTGGATCCGGTCGAACCGGCCTTCGGCCTCGAGCGCCGCGTGCTCGCCGTGGAAGCGCCCCACGATCTCGCGCGCGAGCGCCCGTTTGAGCTCGACCGCCGGGCGGCGAGGATCGGGACGGCGAAGCAGGAGCAGCTCGTAGTAGAGCGGCATCTGCGCGTCCGGCAACCGCATCAGCTTTCCGAACGCGTCCTCGGGCGGCTCGGTCACCGCGACGTAGTTGCCGAGCGACTTGGACATCCTTCGTACGCCGTCGATCCCGGGGAGGATCGGCATCGTGACGACCGCCTGCGGGGCCTGCCCGTACGCGACCTGGATCTCGCGCGCGCGCAGGAGGTTGAACTTCTGGTCGGTGCCGCCCAGCTCGACGTCGGCCTGGACGGCGACCGAGTCATAGCCCTGGAGCAGCGGGTAGAGCAGCTCGAGGATCGAGATCGGACGGCGTTCGGCGAGGCGCTTCGCGAAATCGTCGCGCTCCAGGAGCTGTGCGACCGTCGACGTGCGCGCGAGGCGAAACAGCTCTTCCATCGCCATGTCGAGCCACTCGCCGTTGCGCCGCACCTCGGTTCGCTCGGGGTCGAGAACGGAGAAGGCCTGGCGCTTGAACGTCTCGGCGTTGCGCTCGATCTCGTCTCCGTCGAGCTGTGGCCGCTCCTGCGAGAGCCCGCTCGGGTCGCCGACGCGCGCCGTGTAGTCGCCGATGATCAGGACCACTAGGTGGCCCGCGTCCTGAAACTGACGGAGCTTCGAGAGGACCACGACGTGGCCGAGGTGGATGTCGGGCGCGGTTGGGTCGATCCCGAGCTTCACCCGGAGGGCGCGGCCCTCGCCCAGCTTGCGCTCCAGTGCCCCCTCCGGCAGGGCCTCGGCGGCGTTGCCCAGGAGCGTTCGCGCCTCGTCGGACCCGGATTCCGTCACCAGGCCAATGCTAGACTCCGCGCGTCGCCGGGACGGGCTCCTTCCTCGTCAGCTTCCCCGTCCTCCACCGCCCAGGACGCCCCGCGAGGCGCTCGACCGTATGCCGGAACCGACACCTCTGAGGCCGACGCGGCTGGACCGCGCTTCGACGCGCGCCGTCGTCGCCCCGGCCGGGCTTCGAACAGGTGAGCGGTCGCCCGGCGGCGTCCGGCCGCCGACCGCAGGACAGGCGCGCGCCAACGGCCGCTCCAACGGCAAGGACGCCGGTCGGACGCCGAGCGGCAACGGTTCCGGCCCGCCGCGAGCTCCGCGCCGACGGCGCGACTCCGGGCCCCGCCTCCGAAAGCTGCGGCTGGTGCTCATCCTCGCCGGCCTCTCCGGACTCGCGCTCGTATCGACGATCTTCGGGATGATGATGGCGGTCGCCAGCGACCTCCCGGCGCTCGAGAACCAGGCCGAGTACGAGGCCGCCGAGAACTCGGTGCTGTTCGCGGGCAGCGACGAGATCGCGAGCCTCACCGGCAACCAGCACCGGATCCTGATCTCCGAGTCCGAGGTGTCGCCGACGCTCAAGAACGCGGTGATCGCCATCGAGGACCGCCGCTTCTACGAGCACGAGGGCGTGGACTACTTCGGCATCGGGCGCGCATTCGTGCAGGACATTGTCAACCGCTCGGCGGTGCAGGGCGGATCGACGATCACCCAGCAGTTCGTCAAGAACGCGCTCGCGGCGCAGGGCGACCGCACTGTGTTCCAGAAGCTGCGCGAGTCCGCGCTCGCCTACCACCTCGAGCGCCAGTGGTCGAAGCAGAAGATCCTCACGCAGTACCTCAACAGCGTGTACTTCGGCAACGGCGCCTACGGGGTGGAGTCGGCGATGCGCACCTACTTCGGCGAGGGTGAGACGTACGACGCGGAGGACCGCCTGTCCACCGCCGTCGAGCCGGCGCAGGCGGCGCTGCTCGCCGGGATCATCTCCTCGCCCTCGGCCTACGACCCGGGCCAGAATCCCGGGGCCTCGCTCGAGCGACGCAACTTCGTCCTCGACTCGATGCTCGAGCAGGGGCTTCTGACGCAGGCCGAGTACGACGGCGCGATCGACGAGCCGGTACCCACCGAGAAGGACATCCAGCCGCCCGAGCTCGACTCGACCGTCCCATTCTTCACGACCTGGGTCACCCAGCAGCTGGTGGACCGCTACGGCGCGGGGAAGGTATTCGGCGGCGGGCTCGAGGTGACCACCACGATCGATCCAGGCCTCCAGCAGATCGCCGAGGAGGCGGTCGACGCGAAGCTCGCGGGCGTCGGGCCGGCGTCGGCCGTGGTGACGATCGAAAACCGCACCGGCGAGGTCAAGGCGATGGTCGGCGGCGAGGACTTCGAGGGCACCTCCTTCAACCTCGCCACCAACGGTCACCGCCAGCCGGGCTCGGCGATCAAGCCGTTCACGCTCGTCACGGCGCTCGAGCAGGGCGTCAGCCCCGAGGACACCTTCGTATCCGAGCCGAAGCGGCTCGGAGAGGGCTTCGTCGCCCACAACTTCGACGACGCCTACACCTACACCACCACGCTCCGCGACGCGACCACGAACTCCGACAACTCGATCTACGCCGAGCTGGGGCTCCAGGTGGGCACCGAGAACATCGCCGAGACGGCCGAGGCGATGGGAATCGACACCGAGCTGTCCACCAACCCGGCGATGACGCTCGGGGGGCTCGAGGTCGGAGTCACTCCGCTCGAGATGGCGTTCGCCTACTCAACGCTCGCGAACGACGGCGTGCGCCGTTCCGGCGACCTCGCGGCCAGCCCGATGGGCCCGGTCGGGATCGAGCGGGTAGAGGATCCGAGCGGCGACGACGAGACCAACTCCTTGATCAGCAAGCAGGTGTTCCCCGAGGAGGTCGGGGAGACCGCGCGCGAATTGCTCACCGGGGCCGTCACCAGCGGTACGGGAACGGCGGCGCAGCTCGTCGGCGGGCCGCAGGTCTGGGGCAAGACCGGGACCACCGAGAACTACGGCGACGGCTGGTTCGTCGGGTCGACCGAGCAGTGCACGACGGCAGTCTGGGTCGGCTACCCAGACTCGGTCAAGCCGATGCGCACCGAGTACAACGGCGGGCCGGTGACCGGCGGGAGCTTCCCCGCGGAGATCTGGCACGACTACATGGTCCAGGCGATCGCGCTGGACGGCGCCTGCCAGGCCGCCGAGGGGGACCTGGCGGTCCCGACGGCGCCGGTCGCGCCTGTCGAGCCGGTGGCCCCGGTGGCGCCCGTCGAACCGACCGAGCCGGTCGTGCCCGTCGAGCCGGTCGTGCCCGTCGAGCCCACCGTGCCCGTGGAGCCCACCGCCCCGGCCCCGACCGAGTCCACGATCTGTGGCCCCGGCGAGGTCGCGACCGTCGAGGGCTGCGTCCCCGGCTAGCCCGCACGGTCGAGGCCTCGGGGCGAGGCGGCTAAGCCGCCGCCCGTGACCGCCGGGGCCGCCGCAGGGCGGGCGGCCACGGCCGCGACACGGAGTCGCTCGTCGCGTCACACAGCCGCCACTGAAGCTCGGTCGCCCTGGTGATGCCGACCCTGGCGCCGATAACCGGCGCCGGCGGACGAGCGGCGGGCGCGGGCGCCTCGACCGCGATCGGTCCCGACTCGAGCGACACACCGTTGCGGTCGAGCCAGATGCCGAGCGCCTGGGTCAGCTTTCCCGGCCCCGAGCACAGGTCGCGCGGCGCGCGCGGGCCGCGCCGGCGCTCCATTTCGCGCACCCCCTCCAGCGGCTCGAGGGCGCGCACGAGCACCGCCGCGCCGACGCCGTCCTCCTCCGCCACGAAGTTCAGCAGCGCGTGGACGCCGTAGGAGCGGTAGACGTAGGCGTGTCCCGGAGGCCCGAACAGGACGCGCGTGCGCTCGGTCAGGCCGGCGAAGGCGTGGCAGGCCGGCTCGATCTCGTGGTAGCTCTCGACCTCCACGATCCGCCCCGCGGCGCCTTCGTAGCGCACCACGCACCCGAGCAGGTCCGCGGCGACCTCCGTCACCGGCCGCGCGTAGAAGGCCTGTGACCGTGGGCCCGTCACCCGCGGCCCTCCAGCTGCACCTCGCGCGCGCGCTCGAGCTGCTCCTCGACCCGCGCCCGCGCGGTGCCACCGCGCGAGACCTTCGACGCGATCCAGTCACCGCCCACCACGATCGCCCGTACCTCGTCCGCGTAGCCTGCGGCGCCCTTCTCGAGCTCCTCGTCGGTCAGCTCCGACAGCACGACGCCACGCTCGAGCGCGTGGCGGACGAGGCCGGCGACCATGCGGTGAGCGTCACGGAACGGCACCCCGCGGCGGACCAGTAGGTCCGCGACGTCGGTCGCGCCGAGGAACTCGTCGGCCGCGGCCGACGCGAGGCGCTCGCGGTGAAACGCCAGGCTCTCGATCATGCCGGTCGCCGCGGCAAGGCACAGCTCGAGCGTGTCCACTGCGTCGAACAGGTGCTCCTTGTCCTCCTGGAGATCCTTGTTGTATGTGAGCGGGAGCCCGTGGAGCACGCCGTGAAGCGCCACCAGGTGCGCCGCCACGCGGGGCGCCTTGGCCCGCAGCAGCTCGGCGGCGTCGGGGTTCTTCTTCTGGGGCATGATGCTCGAGCCGGAGGCGAACGCGTCGGCGACCTCGCAGAAGCCGAACTCCTCGCTGGACCAGAGGACGATCTCCGCGCCGAGCTGCGAGAGGTGGGTAGCGCAGGTCGCGGCGGCGGCAAGGTAATCGAGCACGAAGTCTCGGTTCGACACGGCGTCGATCGAGTTCTCAGCCACCGCGCCGAAGCCGAGCTCCCGCGCGACGTCGGTGCGGCTCGTGTCGAAGTTGACTCCGGCGAGCGCTCCTGCTCCGAGCGGCAGCTCGTCGGTGGCGACGAGGCAGAACTCGAAGCGGTCGCGGTCGCGGCGGAGCTTCCAGAAGTACGCGAGCAGGTGGTGCGAGAGGTAGACGGGCTGAGCTCGCTGGAGGTGCGTGTACCCGGGCATGGCCCAGTCGATGTGGCGCTCGGCAACCTCCACCAGCACACGCATCAAGCGCAGTACCGCCTCGCGTCCGGCGAGCGCGTGTGCGCGCACGAACAACGCGAGGTCGGTGGCCACCTGGTCGTTGCGCGACCGCGCCGTATGGAGCTTGCCGCCGACCGGACCAACGATCTCGGTCACGCGCCGCTCGATCGCCATGTGGACGTCCTCGTCCCCGGCGTCCGCCGGCAGGCCG
>JBPCPH010000044.1:0-4507 GCA_050999415.1 Thermoleophilaceae bacterium | reverse complement strand
TGGTCGCGCCTCGACGGCTTCGAGCGCGAGCATCTCACGACTGCGCTCGAGAAGCGGGCGGTCGTCCAGGGGACGCTCCTGCGGGCCACGATCCACCTCGTCAGCCCGCGAGACTGGTGGCGCTTCGCCGCGGCCGTCCGCGAGGAGCGCCGGGTGCGCTGGCTTCGCTACCTGCGCGGGGAGCCGACCGCCGGCGAGATGTCCGCGGCGGCGCGGCGCGTCCGACCACGGCTCGCCGACGGGCCGCTGCTCCGGGCCGAGCTCCAGGAGATAGTGGGCAAGGGCTCGCGCGGGACGAACGGCCTCGGGCTCTGGCTCGACCTCGTGCGCGTTCCTCCGTCAGGCACCTGGGAGCGGCGACGCGCGGACCTCTACGCCGACGCGGAGCGCTGGCTCGGACCGGCGCCCGAGATCGGCGAGGCGGACGCGAGGGTCGAACTGGTGCGCGCCTACCTGCGCGGCTTCGGCCCCGCCTCGCGCGGCGAGATCGCCGACTGGGCCGGGCTCGGAATCGGGCAGGTCGCGCCCGCGCTCGACCGGCTCCGGCTTCGCCGCTTCCGGGCTGAGGACGGGGAGGAGCTGCTCGACCTCCCGCGTGCGCCGCTGCCGGACCCGGAGACCCCCGCCCCACCCCGTTTCCTGCCGACTTGGGACGCCACCCTGCTCGCCCACGCCCGTCGCACGCAGGTGCTCCCCGAGCGCCACCGCCCCCGGGTTTTCCACACCAAGGTGCCCCAGTCCGTCGCGACCTTCCTCGTCGACGGCGCTGTGGCCGGCACGTGGCGCTACGAGAAGGGCCGTGTGAGGCTCGAGCCCTTCGACCGGCTCGATCGCGCGACCCGCCGCGCGCTCGACGAGGAGGCCGAGCGCCTCGCCGAGCTGCATCGCTGAGACCGCGCCGAGGCGCCCCTCGCTAGGCAGGCGCTTGCGTCGCGTTCGCCGGGTGTGCCTGAGCGAGATACCAATTGAACGCGCGGTCGATGACGCGCTGGTTCGACATCGCGCGCAGCAGGAGCGTCAGAAGTCGCGGGGGTAGAGCGGGTATCAGGCGCTGCAGTCCGAGCGCCAGTCCGAAGGCGCGGCGATGTCCGTCGCTGAAGCGCGCATAGCGCGCAAGCGCCTCGCCGACGGATGACTCGCCGTCGAGCACCGTCCGCAGCTCTCGCCCGCACGCGCCGCCGAAGTAGAACGCCGTTCGGATGCCCTCGCCGGAGAGCGGAAAGCAGTGCCCGGCCGAGTCGCCGGCGAAGAAGACGCCGTCTTCGGTGGCCGCGCGCAGGCGATGCGGGAACCAGTTCCCCTGATACCGGACCGGTTCACGCCCGAGGCCGCGGGCGAGGTCGACGGTCGGGCGCTTGACGTCGTGGCGCGGCTCGTAGGAGCCCGCACCCACGCGCTGCTCGACGCCGGCTGGAACGCTCCAGCAGTATCCGTGCCGCACGAGCGAGCGATCGATCCACACGTCGAGGTCCGCGCCACCGCCGTTCGGATGCACTTCGAGGCCGCGTGACAGGGGCGCGTCCGGCGGCTGGTAGCGACTGTGCCCGAGGACACGTCGCCAGCCGAGCGCGTCCACGATCAGCGGTGCCGAGACCTCGCCGCGGTCGGTCTCTACGGTCGTGCCGCCTCGTCCACGGACGGTCGCGGTCTCGAATCGTGCGTGCGTCTGGCTCAGCAGAAGCTCACACAGATGCCGGTAGTCGAACGCCGACCAGCTCCACGGAAGGCGATAGCGGACGTTGCCGCGGGGGGTGTGAAACGCCATGCACGGGATCTCCTGACGGACCGATTCCTCGACCCCCATCGCGTGTAGCCAGGCGGTCGGCGCGGCACATGCGGAAGTCGCCCGCTCGCCGACTTCGTAGCGGTCGAGCAGAAGCACCTCTGCTCGAGCGGCCGGCGTGCCGGACTTCGCGAACGCGAGCTCTCTGGCTACCGCCAGTCCGGCGAAGCTTGCGCCCGCGATGATGACGTCGGCGGTCGACCCGTCGAGCGACCGCCGATCGGCGCCGCGCGCCGTGGCACGCCGCGTCAGCGCGCCGCCCTCAAGGCGTTGACGGTGGCTCGGCCGAATTGCGACGGGGCGACTCGCGGCCGGCGTCCGAGAACGTCGAAGTCCATCGCCTCGATGCGATCGAGCAGCCGGAGGTAGAGCGAGCGAGCGAGTTGCATCCCCGGCCGAATCGAAGGCGTCACACTCGGAATCGCCGACGCGCTCTCCGCGAAGAGCCGCCGCGCCCGTGCGACCTCGAAGGCAAGCACGGCGCGCAGCGCCGGGGTCGCAACCGCGGCCGCGACGTCCGCTTCTCGAGCGCCGAAGCGCTCGAGGTCCTCACGCGGCAGATAGAGGCGGTCGAGCGCGTAGTCCTCGCGCACGTCGCGCAGGAAGTTCGTCAGCTGGAAGGCTATGCCCAGACGCGCGAACGCCCACGATGCGGGCGCCGGAGCTCCGAGTAGAGAAGCCATGATCAGGCCGACAGCGGCGGCGCTCCCGCGCATGTAACGCTCAAGCTCTCGCCACGTTTCGATTCGAACGGGCGCGCAGTCGACTCGCATGGAGCGCATGTACACGTGCAGCTCCTCGAGCGGCAGCTCGTGGCGCCGACCGGCATCCACGAGCGCGGCGATCACCGGATGCGAGGACCGGCCGCACGAAAGGCCGTGCTCGAGCTCGCCCTCCCATCGGTCGAGCGCCTCCTTCCGCGTGGCCGGATGCGGCGCGCGGCGAGCCCCGTCCACCAGCTGATCGGCGATCCGGACGAACCCGTAGAGAGCATGCACGGCTGGACGGATGTCGGGCGGAAGACGCGAGGTCGCCAGGTAGTAGGTCGGGTCGTAGCGACGCTGCATGCGTCGACACAGGTCGTACGCCGCGCGCAGTTCCGAAGTCGCGGCCGTCTCGGCGGAGGTCGATGACGTTGCTCGGGTCCCGCTTCGAACTAGGGCAAAGGTCGTCATCTCGCCTAACTCTTATAGACGACGCCGGCCGAGCGCGGCCAAGCGACGGCTCAGGGCAGGATCAGGTGGACGTCGCCGAACTCGTGCCAGCGATAGTCGTGTGCCAGCGCGGCACGGTAGGAGCGTTCGAGCAGGTCCGCCCCCGCCGCCGCCTCGAGCAGCTCGGAATGCGACGAGTCGGAATCGTGCCAGCCGGTCAGCAGGCCGTCGATCGCGCGCAGGCCGCGCTCGGGCGTCACGATCAGGCTGGTGGAGCCTTCGCCGGGACCGACGGTTCCGTCGGGCGCGGCGTGCGTCTCGAGCGCGCGAACCACCGTCGTCCCGACGGCGACAACGCGGCCGCCCCAGGAGCGGACGGCGTTGGCCAGCCGCGCGGTGGTCGCGGGGACGTGGTAGCGCTCGGGATAGGGGGCCTCGCCGCGCTCGAGCGATGAGACGCCGGTATGAAGCGTGACCGGCGCGACGAGGACGCCGCCCGCGACGAGCTCGGTCACGAGCTCGGCCGTGAAGGGCCGCCCGGCGCTCGGCATCTCGGCGCTGCCAGACTCGAGCCCGAACACGGTCTGGTAGGCGTCGATCGGCCACGACTCATCGACGTAGCCGTAGCGGATCGGATGGCCGTGGCTGTGCAGGTAGTCCTCGAGCGGTTCCGCCAGCGATAGTCGGGCGAGACAGAGGCGCTCGCCCCCGGCGTACGGCGCGAGCAGGTCCGCGTGCGCTCCCCCGGGGAGCTCGACTCGAGCACCGATCGGCGGGCGCCCGAAGGGGAGCCGATCCCCCGTTCTGAGCTCGACCACCCAGTTTCCGTCCCCGGCCGCGGGCGTCGAGAGTCGGAGCTCGATCGCCTGCCCTTCGAGTCGGGCGGGAAGCGCGGCGGCCAACGTCGCCGAGGTGTTCACGACGAGAAGATCTCCGGCGTCGAGAAAGCGCGGCAGCTCGTGAAAGCGCGCGTGGACGAGCCCGCCGTCGGCGCGGGTCGCGACGAGCATCGCCACCTCGTCGCGCGAGGATCCGCGGGCCTCCGGCGGCTCGTGCGCCACCAGGGGCGACGGTGGTGCGAGCGCGCTCACGGGGCGGGCGCCTCGAGCTCGCGCGCGCGGTAGCGCCCGCTTGGCAGCGAGCCCTCGATCAGCGTGATCAGACCGGGGACGCTTTCCTCGGGTGGCGACCGGTCGGAGATGTCCTCGCCGGGGAAGGCGTCCTGCTGCATCTGCGTGCGCATGTCGCCGGGGTCGACGGTGTAGACGCGAAGTCCCGGGTGCTCGGCGGCGAGGATCGCGGTCAGCTGCTCGAACGCCGCCTTCGACGAGCCGTAGCCGCCCCAGCCCTCATACGGCTCGATCGCAGCGTCCGAGCTGACATTGACGATCGCCGCGCCTGAAGCGAGCCGCGGCAGCACGGTCTGGATCAGCGCGAGGGGTGCGAGGACGTTGACCTCGTAGACGCGCGCGAGATCGGCGAGCGGGTAGGCGGCGAGCGCGGGCTGCGGGCTGGGACCGAGCAGGCTCGCGTTGTTCACGAGCAGGTCGATCCGGTCGCCGGCCGCCTC
>JBPCPH010000003.1:0-10183 GCA_050999415.1 Thermoleophilaceae bacterium | reverse complement strand
GGGTGGCCTCGTAGTCGAGCGACGCGCTCAGCGCGGCGGTCGCCTCGGCGAGGTAGGCGGCGCCCACCTCGGCGCGCTTGCGGTCGGTGATCTCCACGACGACTGCGCCGACCCCGAGGATCTCCTGGTGCAGCCCTCGCACCGGGTAGTAGCTCGCGAGCCAGTGGCGCTCGATTCCAGGCGCCAGGGACGTCTCCCCGCTGATCTCCGCGTCCACGACCGGCTCTCCGGTCCGGATGACGCTCCCGAGCCCGTGGACCACCTCCGGCAGCTGGGGGAGCATCTCGGCGACGCGGCGGCCGACCATGTCCGCCGGGGCGTGGCCCGAGATCGCAGCCAGCGCGTCGTTGACGCGAACGTAGCGAAGCTCGGTGTCGATGAAGGCGAAGCCGGCGGGCGCACGTGCGAGCAGGGTGTCGAGCAGCGCCACGGTCTCGGCCGCCCGGCGCTCGGCTCCTTCGGCCGACATCCGCGCGCCGTGCTCGCGCTCGAGCAGGTCCGCGCGCTGCTCCTCGCCCCGGCTGCGCTCGACGTACTGGCCGATCTGCCGCCCGAGGCCGGTGAGCATCTCGAGCTGTGCGGGATCGATCTCGGCGTGGGCTGCGTCGAAGAACTCGATCACCCCCACCACGCTGTCGCCGGCGCGGATCGGGAAGGCGAACGCCGCGTCGAGCCCGGCCTCGGCAGCCGCGCGGGCGCGCGGGAAGTTCGGGTCCTTGTCGACCTCGGGGAGCGAGGCCGGGGCGCCGCTCTCCCACACGCGCCCGGGCACGCCGACACCGCGCTCGTAGCGGATCCGTTGGCCGGCTCGCTCGAACTCCGCGGCCTCGACTCCGGGCGCGCTCCAGCGATCGACTCGGCGCAGTACGTCCGCGCCGCGATCGACCTCCCACAGCGCCCCCCACTTCCAGTCGAGTGACTCGCCGATCACCCGCAGCAGGCGCGGCGCGGCGTCCGGGAGGCTCGGCGACTCGTTGAGGACCCGCGACACGGATCCTTGGAGTGCAAGCAGCAGCGCCGCGCGCTCGCGCTCGCGCCGGAGCCGCGACAGCCAAACGCACAGGACCGCGGCGGCGGCCACCGGCAGGATCCGCGTCAGGTGGCTGGACTCGCCGAAGTACTCGTTCGCGATGCCGAGCAGTCCAGAGGCCACGAGCGCGACGACTCCGACGACGGCGGTCTGCCTCGAACCGAGCCGAAAAGACGCGAGCAGCGGCCCCAGGATCAGGAGCGAGATCAGGGACACATCGGCGCCTCCCATGAGGTCCGCCGCGCAGACCACCGCGATCGCCGCGAGCGGCGGCGCCCACCGCTCGATGCCGTGTCCCGGTCGTTTCAAACTCTTCTCCCGACCAATCCGGTACGCCAGATCGCGAATCGTCCGCGCTGATCTGCCTGACCGCCCACAGTACTCCGCGGCACGCAGCCCCGCAGCGGTCCGCCGTCCGCCTACGATGGCGCGAGCGTGCGCGCCGTAACGATCCGCGACGGGGAGCTCTCGGTCGAGCAGCACCCAGACCCCCGCCCGGGGGCGGGCGAGGTGCTTGTGCGGGTCAGGGCCGCCGGCGTGAACGGGGCCGACATGCTCCAGCGCCGGGGCCGCTACCCCGCTCCGCCTGGCTCGCCCCAGGACATCCCGGGCCTCGAGCTGGCCGGCGAGGTCGTAGCGCTGGGGGAGGGCGCAAGCCGCTTCTCAAACGGCGACCGCGTGATGGCGATCGTGGGCGGCGGTGGGCAGGCCGAGCTCGCCGTGGTTCACGAGCGGGCGGCGATGCCGGTCCCGGACGAGCTCGACTGGCCCTCGGCGGGAGGGTTCGCCGAGGTCTTCACCACCTCGCACGACGCGCTCTTCACGCAGGCCGGGCTGGCCGCGGGTGAGCGCCTGCTGGTCCACGGGGGCGCGGGGGGCGTCGGCACAGCGGCGATCCAGCTCGCGCGCGCGGCCGGCGCCCGGGTGACCGCCACCGTCCGCGACGAGGGCCGGCACGCTGCCGTCGAGGAGCTCGGCGCCGTCGCGATCCCTAGCGAGGGATTCTCCGAGCACGGGCCGTTCGACGTCGTCCTCGAGCTGGTCGGCGCGCCGAACCTCGCCGACAACTTGGACGCGCTCGCGACCGGCGGCCGAATCGTCGTCATCGGCGTGGGCGCTGGGGCAAAGGCGGAGCTGAGCCTCCTCGCGCTGATGGCAAAGCGCGGCCGCCTCCAGGGCTCCACGCTTCGCGCGCGACCGCTCGAGGAGAAGGCGCTCGCGATGCGCGCGGTCGAGCGCCACGTCCTGCCGCTCGTCGAGAGCGGCGCCGTGCGGGTCCCGGTCGCGGAGACCCACACACTCGATCGCGTAGTCGACGCCTACGAGCGCTTCGCGGCCGGGGGCAAGCTCGGCAAGATCGTGCTGGGGATGGACTAGATGGCTGATCCCACGGCCGCCCGCCTGGGATCAACCATCTAGCGGGCCGGCGCCCGATCTAGCTCAGCCGCTCGACGATCATCGCCATGCCCTGACCACCGGCGACGCACATCGTCTCGAGCCCGACCTGCTTGTCGTGGGTCTCCAGGTCGTTCAGCAGCGTGGTCATGATGCGGGCCCCGGTCATGCCGAACGGGTGCCCGAGCGCGATCGCCCCGCCGTGCGGGTTCAGCTTGTCCATGTCGATGCCGCACTCGTCGGCGATCGGCAGCACCTGCGCTGCGAAGGCCTCGTTTAGCTCGACCACGTCAACGTCCTCGATCGTCATCCCGGCGCGCTGGAGGACCTTCTTGACGGCCCCGATCGGCGCCACGCCCATGATCTCCGGCTCGAGGCCGCTCGTGGCCGACGCGATGATGCGCGCGCGCGGCGAGAGGCCGAGCTCGCGCGCCCGATCCTCCGACATCAGGAGCGTGGCGGCCGCGCCGTCGTTGAGCGGGCAGGAGTTGCCGGCCGTCACGCGCCCGTTCTCGCGGAAGGCCGGCTTGAGCGAGGCGAGCTTCTCGTACGTGCTGTCGGCGCGCGGGCCGTCATCCTTGTCGACCGTGCTCCCATCGGGCAGCCCGACGGGCACGATCTCGCGATCGAAGAAGCCCGACTCGCGCGCCGCCACGGCGCGTTCCTGCGAGCGCTGCGCGTAGTGGTCCATGTCCTCGCGCTTGACGTCCCAACGCTCGGCCACGTTCTCGGCCGTCTGGCCCATTGAGATATACGCGTCGGTCCGGCCGTCGCCGCCGTCGACCTTGTCGTTCTTGAAGCGGGGCTGGGGGATCTGTCCCTTCACATCATCGGGGGCGTTGTCGACGATCGCCCCCATCAGCTGCGGCAACCCGTCCTCGCTCCACGGCCCGACCTGGCTCACGTGCTCGATGCCCGCCGCGATGTAGGTGTCGCCCTCGCCCGCCTTGATCGCGTGGGCGCCGATGCGGATCGCCTGGAGGCTCGAGGCGCAGTAGCGGTGGACGGTGGTGCCGGTGGTGGTGTCGGGCAAGCGCGACAGCAGCCCGACGATGCGGGCGATGTTGTAGGACTGCGCGCCCTGTGGCAGCCCGCAGCCGCAGATCAGGTCCTCCACCTCCTCCGGCTTCAGGTCGGGAACGCGGTCGAGCAGGGCGTCGACGACGTGGGCGCCGAGGTCGTCGGGCCGGACCTGGGTGAGCGACCCCTTGAACGCGCGGCCTATCGGGGAGCGGACGGAGTCGACGATGACGGCTTCGGGCATCTGTTCGGGAGCCTCCTCGGGCGTGTGCTGAGAGCTTGGCTGGTCCGGGCCGGCCGCTGGGCCGGGCGGCGAATTCTACGTGGCGGCCGCCTCAGGGCACCAGCACGAGCTTGCGGCGTGGGAACGCCGCCTGGCGCTCCCACGCCTCTGCGACCCGCTCGAGCGGCACCGTCTCGTGGTCCACGGTCAGGCGGCCGGCGGCGGCGTGCTCGACCATCCGGCGGTAGGCGTCGGCCGTCACGTCGGGCGGCGCCCCCGGGTTCGCGTGGCCGAGCACCGAGAGCAGCTTGCCCCTGATCGGAGCCGAGGCAAGCGTCGCCTCGGGGCCCGCCGACTGGCCGATCTGGACGATGCGCCCGCCGCGCGCAGCGGCCAGGGCGGCGGCCGCGACCGGCGCGCCCCAGAGCGGATCGACCGTGACGTCCACCGGCCCACCCGCCGCCGCCTCGATCGCCTCGGCGAGCCGCTCGGGCTCGTCCGCCGCGGTCAGGTCAACGGTCGCGTCCGCCCCGAGCTCGCGGGCCCGCTCAAGCCCGCCCGCGTCACGCGCGGCGGCCACGACGACCCGCGCGCCCAGGAGCCGGGCCGCCTGCACCGCGATCTGACCCACCGCGCCGCTCGCTCCGAGCACGAGCACGCTTTCGCCCTCGCGCAGGTCCGCACGCCACTCGAGCGGAAGCCAGGCGGCGAGGCCCGCCACGCCGAGGCACGCGGCCAGCGCGTCATCGACGCCGTCGGGCACGGTGATCGCCTGCTCCTCCAGTGGCGCGGCCCGCTCGCTGAACGCCCCGGCTCCGCCGAGGCCGCCCGGCATCGGGAAGTAGACCCGCGTGCCGGCCGAGAGCGAGTCGCTCTCGAGCACCCGACCGAGTGCCTCCTTGCCGGGGACGTAGGGAAGCTCCGTGGCTCGCTCGTAGAAGCGCCCGCCGGCGATCGAGAGGTCGATCGGGTTGAGCGGCGCGGCGGTGACCTCGACGAGGGCGCGCCCCTCGCCGCGCTCGGGCTCCGGCACGTCCCTGACCGTCGGGAGCCGGCCGATCTCGTCGACCAGGGCGGCACGCATCTACTACTTCGGCGGCATGCGGAGGGCGCCGTCGAGGCGGATCGTCTCGCCGTTCAGCATCGGGTTCTCGGCGATGTGGCACGCGAGCTCCGCGAACTCGGACGGCGCGCCGAGCCGGGAGGGGTGGGGGATCTGCTCCGCGAGCGCCTGACGCGCCTCCTCGGGCAGCGCGGCGAGCAGCGGCGTGTCGAACGTCCCGGGGGCGATCGTGCAGACCCGAACACCGGCGCGAGCAAGATCTCGCGCGGCCGGCAGCGTCAGACTTACGATGCCGCCCTTCGAGGCCGCGTACGCGCTCTGGCCGATCTGGCCGTCGTAGGCCGCGATCGACGCGGTCATGACCATCACCCCGCGCTCGCCGCCGCCGTCCGGCTCGTTGGCCGCCATCGCGGCCGCCGCGAAGCGGAGCACGTTGAAGGTCCCGACCAGGTTGACTCGGACCACGGTCTCGAACGGCTGGAGCTGCGCCGGTCCGTTGCGGCCCACCACCCGCTCGGCCCACCCAACCCCTGCGCAGGAGACGGCGAGGCGAACCTCGCCAAGGGCCTCCACCGCGTGCGTCACTGCCCGCTCCACGTCGGGCTCGCTCGTCACATCGGCCTGCTGGGCGACGCAGCCTGGACCCAGCTCCGCGGCGTGAGACTCCGCCTTGTCGCCGTCGAGGTCCACGATCGCGACGCGGGCGCCGCGCTCTGAGAGCGCCGTCGCGGTGGCCGCGCCGAGCCCGGAGGCGCCGCCGGTGACGATCGCGCCGATGCCGCTCAACTCCATACGGCGCGCGAGGGTAACGGCGGAGGCGAGCGCGTGCGGTCCGGGGCGCTGGTCCGGACGGCGACCCGGAAAACGTGAGAGAGTCCGCCTGCAACTGCCAGCGGAGGAGAGGAGCGACGAGATGGCCGAAAGCGTCTACCGCGTCACCGACGTCATCGGAGTAAGCAGCGAGTCCTGGGAGGCTGCCGCACGCAACGCCGTCGAGACGGCGGCGAAGACGATTCGCGACCTGCGCATCGCCGAGGTCGTTCGTCAGGACGTCAGGATCGAGAACGGCAAGGTGACCGGCTTCCGGGTCCGGCTGGCGATCTCGTTCAAGTACGACTCGGGCGAGTAGCGCCGCCCGACGTCGCGCTCCCGGGGAGTGTGGTCATTTTCGTCGGGCCTATCGGCGGAAGTGACCCCACCCCACGGCCCCGCTCGCGATCACGTCCGATGGCGCTGGAATCGACCGCGTCGCCGGTGTAGGTTTACGCCATGGAGGCCTCGCAGGCCGAACGCAGGAGGAGCTTCATCGAGTTGGGGCGTCTCCAGAAGGCCGAGTACTTCGGCTTCCTGGCGGCTGCCGTGCTGTTCGTTTCGCTGTTTTTGCCCTGGTTCGACACCTCGGGCAACGTCAACTCGCTGATCAGCGGGCGCAAGGGACCCCTGACCGCCTTCGAGACGTTCGCCACGCTGGATCTGCTGCTGGTCGCCGCCTGCACGGCTCCGTTCATCCTCGCCTACATCATCATGCGCGGTCACGACCTGAGCTGGCGGCCCGGCGAGGTCACCGCGATCGTCGGCCTCACCGCGTTCGTCCTCATCATCTGCAACGGGATCGTGTTCGGCAAGCCGGGCGACGGCGTGGAGATCTCGCTCGCGATCGGCTGGTTGGTCGGCCTGATCGCGGCGGCCGGCGTCGCGATCAGCGGCTTCCTTCGCCAGCTCCAGGGCACCAGGCGCAAGCCCCCGGGGGTCTGACCCCGATGGCGCGCGAGCCGACCGCCGTAACCGACGGCGCCACCGGCGCGCGGTCGGACGGGGCCCACGGGGCGCGGCCCGACCGCAACCTGGCGCTCGAGCTCGTGCGCGTCACCGAGTACGCGGCGCTCGCCGCCGCCCGCTGGGTCGGGATGGGCGACAAGGAGGCGGCCGACCAGGCAGCCGTGGACGCGATGCGGCTGATGCTTGAGACCGTGCGCATGGACGGCCGGGTGGTGATCGGCGAGGGCGAGAAGGACGAGGCGCCGATGCTCTACAACGGCGAGGCGATCGGCGACGGCTCGCCGCCCGAGGTGGACATCGCCGTCGACCCGCTCGAGGGCACGGAGCTCGCGGCGACTGGCGCCCCGCGGGCGCTCGCGATCATCGCGCTCGGTGCGCGCGACTCGATGTTCGACCCGGGGCCGTGCGTCTACATGGAGAAGATGGCGGCGTCGGAGCGCTACGTCGGGCTGCTCGACCTCGACCGCCCGCTCGGCGAGACGCTGCGGCTGATCGCGAGCGAGAAGGGCACCGACGTCAGCGACGTCTCGGTCGTGATGCTCGACCGCCCGCGCCACGAGGACGCGGTGCGCGAGATCCGGGAGGCGGGTGGCCGGATCCGCTTCATCCCGCACGGCGACGTGTCCGCCGCGTTGATCGCGGTCGCTGAGGATTCTCCGGTCGATCTGCTGTGGGGCATCGGCGGCACGCCCGAGGGCGTGATAACCGCCGCGGCGATCAAGTGCATCGGCGGCCAGCTGCTCGGCCGGCTGTGGCCGCGCTCGGACGAGGAGCGCCGCGCGGCGCTCGACGGCGGCTACGACCTCGACGAGATCCTCGACGTCGGGCGGCTGGTCACGGGCGAGGACGTCTTCTTTGCCGCCACCGGCGTCACCGACGGTGAAGTGCTCCAGGGCGTGCACTACGAGCCCGTCGGGGTGACGACCGAGTCGCTGGTGATGCGCACGCGCTCGCGCACGGTCCGCAAGGTCCAGGCCACCCACGACCGGGTCAAGCTGCGCGAGATGACCGGGGGGCGCGCGGGCTAGATGACTGATCCCACGATCCAGCCCCACGCGGCCGTGGAATCAGTCGTCTAGGTCGACGCGCCGTCGGCGGCGCCTTCGCGCGCCGGCTCGAGGGTGCCCACAACCGAGGGGACCAGGTCGAGCCGCGCTAGCGAGCGCAGGAAGGCGTTCGTCACGATCACGTGGATCCGCAGCTGGGTGACGCGGTAGAGGACGCGGCCTACGCGCGAGAAGCGGCCCGAGCCGGCGATCATCGGGTAGAAGTTCGCGACCTCGGACGAGACCGTGACGGTGGCCTCGTCCGCCGGTCCCACCGGCCGGCCTCCCCGCCGCACCGCGATCCTCAGAAAGCCCCTGCCGCGCCCGCGCGGAATGACGAGCAGCCCGCGGTCGATCCGCCACGTGACGGCGCCTCCGTCCGCCGACACGTCGTACTCGGGCGCGCTGAAGCGGAGGAGCACGAGCGGGTTGCGCACGAGCACGACGTCCCGCGATTGCGGCGTGTAGACGACGCGCAGCAGCCCGAGCGAGATCCGCTCGAGAAAGCGCCAGTACGTGCGCGCGAGCCGCTCCAGGTGCTCGGCCGACCAGATCCGCTCGAGCTCGCCCTCGGGCAGCGACACGTCGGCGGTCTGCCGCGTCGTGACCGCGCCGTCGCCGGCCGCGAGCGACACCGCCGGCTCGCGGACCGAGACGCGCGCCGATTGGCGCGGCCGCCTTCTCACCACGAGTCCAGGAGCTCCACTGCGACCCGCGCGCCGGACGCCAGCTCCCCCTCGCCCGCGGGCACGAGCCCGGGCGCCCGCGCTCCCAGCATCGACGTCAGGATGTGCGAGCCCTGGTTCGGCGCCGGAGCCACGTGCCAGCCGTCGGCCTCCGCCGAGAGGCGGCACCGGAGCACCTGCTCGCGTCGTGGGTCGCGCCTTACCGGCGCGTCCAGAAGCGCCGTCGTCCGCGTTTCCTCGGGGTCCGCGCCCGCGAGCCGGCGCAGCGCCGGTCGTGCGAAGAGGTGGAAGGCGACGATCGCCGACACCGGGTTTCCCGGCAGGCCGAAGACCGCGGCGTCGCCGCGGACGCCGAACCACGTGGGCTTACCGGGCTTGAGGCTCACTCCCCAGAAGAGCTCCTCCACGCCGAGCCGCTCGAGGGTGGGCCTGACGTGATCGTGGCGTCCCACCGAGACGCCTCCCGATACGCACACGACGTCGGCCCGCTCGAGGGCGCGGGCCAGCGCTCCCGCGGTGGCCTCGGGCTCGTCGGGCACGATCTCCGAGCCGGTCACGTCCGCGCCCGCCGCCGCGGCCTGCGCTGCCAGCGCGACGCCGTTCGAGCTCCTGATCTGACCGGGGGCGATCGGCCGCCCGGGCTCTACGAGCTCGTCGCCGGTGACGAGCACGAACACTCGCGGCCGGAGCGAGCAGCGGAGCTGGGCACGGCCGGCGGCCACGCCGATCGAAAGCTCGGGCGGCCCGAGCACGGTCCCGGCGTGCAGAACGGTGTCGCCCGCGCGCACGTCCTCGCCGGTGCGCCGGACGTTCACGCCCGGCTCGGACTCCGGCACCGCGACGACTTCGTCGCCGCGCTGCGTGACGCGCTCGACCGGGATCACCGCGAGGTCGCTCCCCGGCGGCACCAGTGCGCCGGTGGAAATCGCGAGTGCCTCCCCTGGAGCCGGGGCGTGTGCCGCCGGGTGGCCCGCGCGCGACTCGGCGACCACGCGCAGCGTCCCCGCCGCTCCCGACACGACCGCGTAGCCGTCCATCGCCGACGAGTCGAACGGCGGCAGGTCGCCGTCGCTTCGGACGTCCTCCGCGAGCACCCGACCGAGGCCCTCGGCAACCGGCACCTGCTCGGCCTCGAGCCGCGAGACGGAGTCGAGGACCAGCCGCCGTGCGGAGGCGATGTCGATCAGCTCGGGCACCCCCCCATCATCTCAACGGCTTCGCGCCGCTCGGATGGTTAGCATCGCCTGCCATTCGACCGAGGGAGGGGGCGGAGCCGCCGCGCCATCCCGATCCCAGCACTTGGACGCTTCCCTGACGCGCCTCGAGAGCGCCCGCGACGACCTAGCCCGTCGCTGGCTCATGCGCGTCATCGAGCGCTCCTCGCTCGACGAGGTCGCAGCGCTGCCGATCGAGCGAATCGCTCGTGAGCTTCCCGGCCTTGTGTCCGAGCTCGTGCGAGCCGCCGCCGGCGGACCGCAGGACGGCGCCGAGCCGGCGAGCGTAGGGCGCATCGTTGGGCTGCTCACCAACCTTCGCGGGCGCGACCGCCCTGACCCGGTCGAGCTCACGCGCGACGTTGCGGCGCTCCAATCGGTGATGGCTGAGGCGCTCGCGAGCTCATTGTCCGACCACGAGGCGCGCGGGGTCCTCGGCGCGGTGGACCGCCTCTCGAGCGAGCTGCTCGCGGTCCTCGGGGTGGCGGTCTCAGAGCTCCAGGAGCGCCGGTCGCGCGAGCTCGAGGGACTATCCGACACCGATGCGCTGACCGGGCTCCCGAACGGTCGCCAGCTCAGGCGCCAGCTCGCACAGCTCGTCGCCATCGAGCAGCGCTACGGCCATCCGTTCGCGCTGCTCGCGCTGGACCTCCAAGGCCTGAGACGGATCAACGACGCTCACGGCAGCGAGGCCGGCGACCGGATGCTCGCGGACGCGGCTGCCGTC
>JBPCPH010000128.1:0-2629 GCA_050999415.1 Thermoleophilaceae bacterium | reverse complement strand
AACCGCCACCGTGGGGGGGGTGGTCGATCCCCTTCCGCCCGCGGGGGTGGCGCGTGTCTTCGTCCTCGAGGAGGTCGACCGGCTGCTGAAGAGCGGCGCCGAGGGCATCGTGCTCGACCTGCGCGGCAACGGCGGCGGACTGCTCCAGGAGGCGGTGCTCGTGTCGAGCGTCTTCATCGAGGACGGCGAGGTCGTGACCACGAAGGGCCGCACCAAGGCGGAGCGCACGTTCGCGGCCACCGGTACGGCGATCGACGAGGACGTGCCGCTCGTCGTGCTCGTGGACGGCGGCAGCGCCAGCGCATCGGAGATCGTGACCGGCGCGCTGCGCGACCAGGAGCGGGCGACGGTCGTGGGCGAGCGGACGTTCGGAAAGGGCGTCTTCCAGGAGGTGCAGCCGCTCTCGAACGGCGGCGCGCTCGACCTGACCGTGGGCAGCTACTTCCTCCCCGACGGCGAGAACATCTCCGATGAGGGGATCCCGCCCGAGGTGAAGGCGATCGACAAGCCGAAGACCGAGCGCGACGAGGCCCTGCCCGAGGCGCTCGACGTGCTGGCGCGCGAGGTCGGCTGAGCCAGTGAGCTCGCCGGCTGTCCGACGGGGCGGTCCCCGCGGACGCGGCTCCACGGGTGACGGTCGGACGACCGCCGAGCCCGGCGTCGCGATCCTGTCGCGTCGCGGCCGCTTCGTGGTTGCGGAGCCGGCGTTCGAGCGCGGCCGTCGGGCCACGCTCGACTCGCGTTCGCTCGGGGACGCGCGCGCCGGCGACCTCGTCCTGCTCGGCGGCGGCAAGCGCGGTGTCCGCGTGGTGCGCAAGGTCGGCCGTCCGACCGTGGCGCGCGACGTCGTGGAGGCGCTGATGCTCGATCGCGGCCTGCGGCGCGCCTTCCCCCGGGCGGTTGAGGCCGATGCCGAGGAGCGCGGAGCGGCCGCCATCGACGCGGCGTCGCGTCGCGACCTGACCGCTCTTCCCACGTTCACGATCGACCCCGCGAGCGCGCGCGACTTCGACGACGCGATCTCCGCGCGCGCCGAGGACGGCGGCACGGTTCGGGTCTGGGTCCACATCGCCGACGTGTCGGCCTACGTGCGTCCCGGCGTCGTGCTCGAGCGGGATACCTTCCGCCGCGCGACGAGCGTCTACGCGCCCGGAGTCGTGGAGCCGATGCTGCCGGAGGCGCTGTCGAACCGGGCCTGCAGCCTCGTGCCTGGCGAGGAACGGCTCGCGGTCACGGTCGAGATGGAGATGCACGGCGCCGAGGCGCGCTCGACGCGTTTTCACCGCTCGGTGATCCGCAGCGACGCCCGCCTCGAGTACGGCCAGGTGGACCGCATCTTCGCCGGCGCCGAACGCGCGCAGGCGCCCTGGGCCGCCGCGCTCGACGCCGCGCGCGTGGTGGCCACGTCGCTCACCGGGCGCCGCGCGGCCCGCGGGTCGCTCGCGGTGGAGTCGTCGGAGGCCGTGTTCGAGCTCGACGGCGAGGGTCACGTGACCGGCGTTCGCCACGAGGCGCAGACCGAGTCGCACCGCCTGATCGAGGAGCTGATGATCCTGGCCAACGAGCAGGTGGCCGGCTACCTCGCGAACCGCCGCCTCCCCACGCTCTACCGCGTTCACCAGCGACCCGACCCGGTCGCGATCGCGACGCTCGTCGAGCAGCTGGCGAGTCTTGGCGTCGCCACGCCGTCGGTGCCGGATCCGATGAGCCCGCAGCAGGCGGGCGATGTGGCCGGCGAGGCGAGCCGCCTCGTGGCCCAGCACGTGCAGCGAACCGGTCACGGCCGCGCCGGGTTGACCTCGCTCGTCCTGCGCTCGATGAAGCAGGCGTTCTACTCCCCGCGCAACCTCGGCCACGCCGGTCTGGCGAGCCCGCGCTACTGCCACTTCACCTCGCCGATCCGCCGTTACCCCGATCTCGTGGCCCACCGGGCGCTGCTCGGGGCGCTCGGAATGGACGACGCGTCGCCGCGCGCCGACGAGCTCGACGAGGTCGGGGTCCACAGCTCGGCGGCCGAGCGCGAGGCGCTCCAGCTCGAGCGCGACGCCGACGACGTCTGCTCGGCGTTCCTGCTCGAGCGCGAGCTGGTCGAGCGCGGTCGGGAGACCGCGTTCGAGGGAGAGGTCGTCGGGCTGATCGGCGCCGGCGCGTTCGTCCGCTTCGGCGAGGGCGGGTTCGAGGGCATGCTCCCGGCACGGAAGCTGCGCGACTGGTGGGACCTCAACGAGGAGGGCACGATGCTCGTGGCCGAGCGGTCGGGGCGCACGATCAAGCTCGGCGACCCGGTCACCGTGGCCGTCAGCCGGGTGGACTCGCTTCGCGGCCGGGTGGACCTGGTCGCCGCGGGCGAGTGAGCCCGCCGCCGGAAGGACGTCGCCCCGGCTCCGCCCTGCCGGCCGGAGAGGAGCTCCGCAGGCGGGCGCGCGAACGCTCGCGCGCGTCGGTGAGAGGCGGCCGGGAGCGCCTGGTGGCGAGCGCGCGCCCGATCGTGCATACCGCCGTGGCGGCGTCGCTGGCCTGGCTCGTCGCGACCGAGCTGCTCGGGCACGAGCAGCCGCTCTTCGCGCCGATCTCGGCGGTCGCCACGCTCGGGTTGACGATCGGCCAGCGTGGACGGCGCGCCGTGGAG
>JBPCPH010000122.1:0-6915 GCA_050999415.1 Thermoleophilaceae bacterium | reverse complement strand
CTGCACGTCTGGGAGGTCACCTCAGGCTTCCCCGCCCTGTCGGCGCACGTGCTCGTAGAGCCCGGCTGCGACTGCCACGAGCACCGGCGCCAGCTCGAGCGCCTGCTCGACGAGCGCTTCGGGATCGAGCACACGACGCTTCAGGTCGATCACGCGCCGCGCGGCGGGTTGATCGGGCTCGACGCGCGCGGGCCGGCGGCGCCATCGAGCCGCCCCGATCCGGACCGCGACAAGTAGGTTGTGGCGGTGGTCGCCCTCGTCACCGGCGCGTCGAGCGGAATCGGCGCCGCCGCGGCCCGGCGGCTCGGACGCGAGCCGAGCGCAGAGCTCCTGCTGGTCGCGCGCCGCGAAGAGCGGCTGCGTGCGATCGCGGACGAGGTCGGCGACTGCACGGTGGTTGCCGCCGACCTCACCGACACCGATGCGCCGGCGCGCGTGGCCGAGGCTGTCGAGCGCGAGCACGGGAGGCTCGACCTGCTCGTCAACAACGCCGGGGGCGCCTGGCGCGGCACGTTCGGCGAGGCGGGCTGGGAGAACGTCCGCAAGCACATGGAGATCAACTTCGACGCGGTTGTTCGGCCGACCGAGGCGCTGCTGCCGATCCTCCGCCGCGCGGCGCCGACCGCGATCGTGAACGTCAGCAGCGTGGCCGGCCGCGTCTCGCGCGGCAACTCCGGCGCCTACTCGGCTAGCAAGTTCGCGCTGATCGGCTGGAGCGAGGCGCTGCATCTCGAGGAGCGCCGCCACGGCGTGCACGTCGGCCTCGTGCTGCCGGGCTTCGTCGCCACCGAGGGCTTCCCGCAGCGAGAGCTGCGCGAGCGACGGCTCACCCGCCGACTGGTCTCGCGGCCGGAGCGGGTGGCGGAGGCGATCGTCGACGTCGGCCTCCGTGGGCGACCGGAGCGCTACGTGCCGCGCCCCTACTGGGCCGTGGCCGCGCTGCGCGGCGTCGCGCCCGGGCTCGTCCGTCGCGCGACCGGGGGCGGCGGGGCGATGACCCCGGCGACGGTCAACGACGAGCGAGGGTGAGCGTCGCGACCGGCGGGATCGTTGCGGCCGACCTGGGCCGCGACCGCTTCGGCGAGGCGCTCGGGGTCCTGACGCGCGGGATGCGCGACAACCCTGTGCACGTCGCGGCGTTCGGCCCCGACCCCGAGCGCCGCCGGCGCGCGCTCGAGCGGCTCTTCGGGGCCCTCTTTCGCATCAAGGTGGACCAGACGCCGATCTGCGCGATGCGGGACGAGACGATCGTCGCGGCGACGGGCGTCGCGCCCGCCGGGACGTGCCAGCCGAGCGGCCGCGAGGCTGCGGCGTTCCTGCCGGTGGTCGCCGGGCTCGGGCCGCGAACCGCCGCGCGCACAAGCCGCTGGATCAGCGCGTGGTCCCGCCGCGACCCCCCGGAGCCGCACGTGCACCTGGGCCCGCTCGCCGCGGACGCGGGGCTCCAGGGGCAGGGGATCGGCTCGATCCTCCTCGCCGAGCACTGCCGGCGCCTCGATGCCGCCGGCGAGGTCGGCTACCTCGAGACCGACAAGGAGCAGAACGTCGCCTTCTACGCGCGCCAGGGGTTCGAGACCGTCGACGAGGCCCAGGTGCTCGGGGTGCCGAACTGGTTCATGCGCCGCCCGCCGTCGCGCAGCGCGATGTAATCCTCGGCCGAGCGCGCCCGCGCGTGGACTCGCCCATCCCGTCACACGGACGTGCTTGTCCTGTGCTGATCCATTGCAATCGGGCGTGACCACGTCGGCCAAGCGGTGCTTCTCTCGGACGTGGGCACTGAAACGGTCGTATGTGGTCACCTTTGGGGCCCACGGCCCGACGGGCGTCGCGGACCCGGCTAGCCCGCACGGACTTCGCCCGGCCCCGCCGCCTCCACCGTCCCCCGCCGGTGACGCCGGTACGTGTCCTCGATCCAGCGGTAGGCGCGGCGGCCTTGAAACTGCGCGCGGAAGCGCTCGAGCGCGTCGGGGCCCTGCGGGAGCCGCGGCCCCTCGGGCGGCATCACGATCGGGTACAGCAGCGCGGCGGCGGTCAGGTCCGCGACGGTGAAGCGCTCGCCCACTAAGTAGTCACCCTCGAGCTCCGACTCGACGCGGTCGAGCGCGGCAACCACCTTGCGCCGCGCCAGCTCGGCCGCCTCCTCGCTCTTCACTCCGTAGCGGAGGTTCACGAACGACCTGGCGCCCGCCGACGCCAGCCGGCGCCCGCGCCCGGCGGCGGCGGGCACCTGCATCGCCGTCAACTCCTCCAGTCGCTCGCGGTCGCGGGTGATCTCGTGCCAAGCCCACAGGCGGATGTGGGAGCCGAGCTCCTCATCGAACCACTCCTCGAGCTCCAGCGCCCGACGGCGCTGGGCCTCGTCCTCCGGATAGAGGGGCGACTCGGGGAAGCGACGCTCGAGCGCCGCGATGATCGCGGTCGAATCCCCGATCCGCGCTCCGTCGAGCTCGAGCACCGGGAACGTCTTCTGCTTCCCGCGCGTCAGGGCGAGCGCGACCGCCATGTGCAGGCCTCCCGGCACGGCGCGGCGCTCGTGCTCCACGCCCTTGTGCGCGAGCGCCCAGCGAGCCTTCTCGCTGTAGTGCGAGATCGGGATGTGCCAGAGGACCGGCTTCGCCGTCCGCGGCACTAGCTCGCCATCGACTCGGCGATCTCGTCCACGCCGCGGTCGTTCGGGGCGCCGCCGTTTCGGCTTCGGTAGGGGCCCGGCTTCGGCCGTGGCTCGCCGCCCGGGAACGCCAGGCGGGCGATCGTTCGCTGCACCATGCCCAACTGCTTGAAGAACGGGCCGGTGTTGTAGGGCAGGCCGTAGCGCTCGCAGATCGCCCGCACCTGCGGGGCGATCTCGCCGTAGCGCGTGCTCGGCATGTCGGGGAAGAGGTGGTGCTCGACCTGGTAGCCGAGGTTGCCGCTGATCACGTGGAAGAGCGGCCCGCCCTCGATGTTCGCGGCGCCGATCAGCTGGCGCACGTAACGCCCCCCGCGGGTTTCGTCGTCGGTCTCCTTCTGGCTGAAGGTGTACGTCTGGTCCGGGAAGTGACCGCAGAAGATGATCGCGTAGGCCCAGACGTTGCGCACGATGTTCGCCGTGAAGTCGGCTGTCACCGTCGAGCGAAATGGCGCGCGAAACGCCTTGCGCTCGACCAGCTCCCTGACGACGCCGGCGGCGCTCTTTCGGCGCCTGCGCTTAACCTTGCTGCGCGCGCTCTCAAATGTCTTGCGCGCCTTCGTCTTCGGCTTGGTCGCCGGGCGCAGCGAGCCCAGGTCGAGGTCGCGCGATGCCACCGCGAAGTCGATCGCGGTCATCAGGAGGCCGCTCAGCGCCGGCCAGGCGACGTAGTCCTTGACGATCTGGCGCTGCGCCTTGCCGGCCATGCCCTTGAGCTCGCGCCGCAGCTGGGACTTCGTCTTCTCTCCCGAGCGCAGCGCGTCGAAGTCGAGGTCGTGGAATGCGACGCCCCACTCGAAGAACGCCATCAGCAGGAGGTTGTAGAGCGGCTGGGCCAGGTAGACGGGGTGCCAGCTCTGCTGCGGGTCGATGCGCATGATCTCGTAGCCGAGATCCTTGTCCTTGCCCCTGATGTTCGTGTAGGTGTGGTGCACGTAGTTGTGCGAGTGCTTCCACGCCTCCGGCGTCGACGCGGAGTCCCAGTCCCAGGCCGAGGAGTTGATCACCGGGTCGTTCATCCAGTCCCACTGCCCGTGCATCACGTTGTGGCCGATCTCCATGTTCTCGAGGATCTTGGCCATCGAGAGCGTCGCGGTGCCGGCGAGCCACAGCGGGCGAAACCGCGACCCGATCAGCAGCACGCGGCCGATCAAGGCGAGGCGGCGGTGGAGGTCGATGATCCCGCGGATGTAGCGCGCGTCGCGCTCCCCGAGCTCCGCCTTCACCTCGTCGTGCAGCGCGTCGAGCTCCCGGCCGATCGCGTCGATCTGCTCGGGGGTCAGGCCGTGCAGCGGGTTCTCTATCGCTGTCGTCGTCATGCGTTCTCCTCGGTTCGCTTCACAGTTCGATTTCGACGGGCCCCTCGGGCGCGCTCACGCAGGTGCGGATCATCTCGCCATCTTGGCCGTACACGTCGCCGGTGCGAAGGTCGCGCACCCGGCCCGAGCAGAGCTTTCCCACGCAGGTGTGGCAGATGCCCTCGCGACACCCGTACGGCAGGACCACGCCGGCGTTCTCCCCCGCGACGAGGATCGGGATCGAGCCGTCCGACTCGGCCTCGGAGTCGCTGGCGCGAAAGCGGATCACGCCGCCCTCGCCCTCCTCGACGTCGCCGCCGATCACCGGCTGAAAGCGCTCCATTCGCAGATGCTCGGTGCGCCCCTCGCGCTCGAAACGCTCGGTCATGGCATCCAGCAGCCCGGCGGGGCCGGACAGGAACACCTCGCGCTCTCGCCAGTCTGGGCACAGCTCGTCGAGGTCGCTCGGCGCCATGCGGCCCATCTCGGCGGTCAGCTGCTCGTGCAGGCGAAAGCCGGGGTGGCGTTCTGAGAGCGCCCGCAGCCGGCGTCCGAAGATGACCTCCTCCGCGGCGCGCGCCGAGTGCAGCAGCACGGCGTCGTCGAGGGAATCGTCATGCGCGAGGCTGCGCAGCATGCTCATGATCGGGGTGATGCCGCTGCCCGCGCTCACGAACAGCAGCTTCTCGGGCAACGGGTCAGGCAGCAGGAACGTGCCCTCCACGCCGCCGAGCGCGACGAGGCTGCCCGGCCGTCGGCGCCGGACGAGATGGGGCGAGACGACGCCCTCGTCGACGTTCTTGATCGTGATGCTGATCCGGCCGTCGGGCCGGTCCGGGTCGGAGGTCAGCGAGTAGGCGCGCCAGTGGCGTCGGCCGTCGATGTCGATGCCGATGCGGAGGTACTGCCCGGGCTCGTGCCCCATCCACTCGTACCCGGGACGGATCACCACGGTCGCGGCGTCGGGCGTCTCCGAGTCGATGCTCTCGATCTCGCCGCGCAGCTCGCGCGTGGACCAGAGCGGGTTGATCAACTCGAGGTAATCGTCCGGCAGCAGCGGCGAAGTGAAGGCGCCGACCGCCCGCAGCACGCGCCGCTGCAGTGTCGGGACGTTGGGGCGAGCACCGCGCTCGGGCATGCGCTCAGCGGTTGAGACAACGGTCGGGGAGGGCGATGTTTTGAACCCTAGTGCTGTATAGCGCGGGCTTTTGCCACCCCACCAACGACCGACAGCCCGAGTTTTGTGTCGTTGTGACAATCCCTGTCGTCGCCGCAGGGATTGCCCTGAGGGCTACCTCAGCTCGTCGAGCGCCCGCTTGGCAGTGCCGAAGACGTAGAGGACCGACAGCCCGAAGAACGCGGCGCCGATCAGGGCGCGCGCCTGCGCCGCGCTGAGCGGCGTCTTTCGCGACAGCGGGCCGGCCGCGCGGCCGGCCACCTTGTCGCGCCAGCCGACGAGGGCCGTCTCTCCAAGGTCAGTGCGCTTCACGGGTGCCTCCAAGTGGTCGGGTGAAGCGGTGGTACCCGCGCCGCCACGCGCCCAACCGCCCCCTGCCATGCATCAGAAGACCACGGTCTTGTTGCCGTAGCGCAGCACTCGATCCTCGCAGTGCCACCTGACCGCCCGGGCGAGCACGGTTCGCTCGATGTCGCTTCCGAGGTGCCTGAGCGCCTGCACGTCGTGGCGATGGGAGACGCGGATCACGTCCTGCTCGATGATCGGGCCCGCATCGAGCTCCTCGGTGACGTAGTGCGCGGTCGCCCCGATCAGCTTGACTCCCCGCTCGCGCGCCTGCTCGTATGGCGCCGCCCCTGCAAACGCCGGCAGGAAGCTGTGGTGGATGTTGATGGCCGGCGCGCCGAGGCGGTCGAGAAAGTCACTCGAGAGCACCTGCATGTAGCGCGCGAGCACCACGAGGTCGAAGCGGCCGGCGAGCAGCTCGAGCTGCCGTGCCTCGGCCGCCGGCTTCGTGTCCCGCGTCACCGGCACGTGCTCGAAGGGGACGCCGAGGGCGGCGACCGTCCGCTCCAGGTCGCGATGGTTCGAGAGGACGACGCCCACCTCCATCGCCACCTCGCCGCTGCGCCGACCCCAGAGCAGGTCGAGCAGGCAGTGGTCCTCGCGCGAGACCATGATCGCGACCCGCTTCGGCTCGGAGGCGTAGTGCACATCCCAGTCCATCCCGAACCCCCGGGCGACCTCGGAGTCGAAGACGCGCTCGAACTCGTCACGGCTCAGGTCGAGGCCCTCGAGCCGGAACACCATGCGCATGAAGAATGTGCCGCCCTCAGGGTCCGTCGAGTGCTGATCGGACTGGAGGATGTTCGCGCCGTGGCGAAAGAGGAAGTCGGAGACCGCAGCCACGATTCCCGGCCGGTCGGGACAGCTGATCAGCAGGCGACCGGTGTGGGCATCGGCGTTGCCGCCGTTGCGCCGCTGCGGCTCGCGCTCCACGGGTTGAGCCTAGTTGCGTGCGAGCGTCGCCGAAACCGACCACCCGGGGCGGCCGCCGCGAGGGAGGCGCGCGCGATTCGGTCCGGGCGCGCGTACGTTCAGGCCGAGAACGCCGCCGGCGCGCCCGCGCCGCTGCCCCCGGCCGCCGCGCGCGCCTCCGGGAAGGTCACGAGGCGGCCGCGGTCCTCGTCCCACAGCTTCAGGCGGACGGCGCGCAGCCCGTCCCAGAGCGAGAGCGTGGGGACGTCGTGGAAGATCGGGTTGTCGTCGTGCGCGCGCTGGAGGTTGTAGTTGGGCACGCGCGCGCTCAGGTGGTGGACGTGGTGCAGCCCGATGTTGCCCGTGAAGAACTGGAGCACCTTCGGCAGGTTCAGGTAAGAGCTCCCCTGCAGCGCCGCGTCTGCGTAGCTCCAGCCCGACGAGCTCTGCCAGTAGGTGTCCTCGAACTGGTGCTGCACGTAGAACAGCCACACTCCGGCCGCGCCGGCGAGCAT